>JAITHO010000088.1 GCA_031279915.1 Tannerellaceae bacterium | reverse complement strand
TACGTGAAGCTGCTCAAAGGCACCTCCATGTCGCCCGGCATGATGTTCTGGGATTTGATGATGAAGAACGTGTACGCCCTTCCCGACGCTTACGGAGTGGAGAAAGATCGCTTCCGCCTCGATGTTCTCTTCCAGAACGACACAACCGGCGCCTACCTTAATTATATATCCGAAGGCGACATAAAAAACCAGATTCTCCTGAAGGCGATGAACCTCGACCGCCTCGACCAGCGCAATGAGCCTTATCCCGACGGCTTCTTCGACTTCGTGGAAGGCATCACCATTCAGCCGCAGTTCGGGCAGGTATTCTTCCCCGTTGTCGAGCCCTTCGGATCGAATCTGCGCAAGAAGATTGGCGATCCGATCATTGCCGACAAATACGTTTTCCAGGAGCTATACGATTCAACTCTCAACATTGCCGCACAGATAGCCGAGAAGAACAAGTTCATTCTGCGCGGAGAATTTAAGGCATCATCCTCCGGATCGGAGATACAGCTCGGAGCAAGCAACATTGCCAGAGGATCGGTGAGGGTGACTGCCGGCGGGCAACTTCTGACCGAGAATGTCGATTATATCATTGACTATACCTCCGGCGTTGCAAACATCATCAACGAAGGAGTTCTTGCCAGCGGAGCTCCCATCAACGTTGAGCTCGAAAGCCAAAGCCAGTACGGGCAGCAGCGGAAAACCATGATGGGGCTCGATTTGGCTTATCAGTTCAGCAAAGACTTTAGCGTTGGAGGTACGATAATGCATCTGTCGGAGATGCCCGTGACGGTCAAAACTACTTTCAACAACGAATCGGTTCGCAATACCCTTTGGGGGCTAAACACTTCGTTCAAAACCGAGAGCCAGTGGCTGACGAATATGCTCGACAAGATTCCCCTGCTATCGCTAACTGCTCCCAGCCAAATCTCCCTCAACGCTGAGTTCGCCCACCTCATTGCCGGACACTACGAAAATAAGTATACGGGGAAGTACACTTACTTAGACGACTTCGAAACAACTCAAAACGGCTTCGACCTCCGCGATCCTTATCCCTGGAACCTCTCCGCCACTCCATTCGAAGACGGCGCCGACCGCAGATTCCCCGAAGCGTCAATGACCAACAGCATTGAGTACGGCAAGAATAGGGCGCTCATGGCATGGTACTACATCGACGGACTATTTACCCGACCGAACTCCACGCAAGTGCCTGCGCACATAAAGCGCGACAAGGAGCAACTCTCTAATCACTACATCCGAGCCATTCGCGTTGAGGAGCTATTCCCCAACCGTAACCTTACGATGAACGAGGCCAACATGCTGCAAACTCTCAACATCGCCTTCTATCCCAACACGCGCGGGCCTTACAATCTCGACGCCGATGGCATCAGCTTCGACGGTACACTTACTGAGCCCGAAAAACGCTGGGGAGGAATGATGCGCAGAATCGACCAGAGCGATTTCGAGAAAAACAACATTGAGTACATCGAATTCTGGATGCTTAATCCTTATATATATAAACCCAACTCCAAGGGCGGAGATCTGTATTTCAATCTCGGAGAAGTATCGGAAGATATACTGAAGGATGAAAAGAAGTTTTTCGAGAACGGTTTGCCTATCGACGGCGATACCACCAAGGTTGACTTTACCGTATGGGGCAAGGTGCCTCGGCAGCAAAGCACCGTTTACGCCTTCGACAATGCTGCCGGAGCCCGCCGCGTACAAGACGTGGGATTCAACGGACTGTCCTCGGTCGAAGAAGCCGAATATCCTGCCTACCGCGACTATCTCGTAAAGCTTCAGGCCAAGCTATCGCCCGACCTGCTGCAACAATTTTACGATGATCCGGCAGGAGATAACTTCCGACATTACCGAGGAGCCGATCTCGACCGCGACGAAGTGAGCATACTCGAACGATATAAATTCTACAACGGAACCGAAGGCAACAGCGCCGCCGCTGAAGGACAAACCTACAACATGGCCGCACGCATCACTCCCGACGTGGAAGATCTCAACCAAGACAATACCATGAACGAAAACGAACGATACTTCCAATACCGCATCTCCCTCCGTCCCGAAGACATGCAAGTGGGGCACAATTACATCGTCGGCTCCCACGAAGCAAACGTGAGGCTGGAGAACGGCAACTCGGAGAGCGTTACATGGTATCAGTTTAAAATCCCCGTTAAGCAATTCACCAAGGCCGTTGGCAACATACGCGACTTCAAGACCATCCGCTTCATGCGAATGTACTTGACCGGCTTTAGCGATACTACCATACTTCGCTTCGGATCCTTCGAACTTGTAAGGAGCGAATGGCGAACCTATACGCAAGACATCTCCAATCCGTCGGCTGCTCCGTCGCCTTCGGCTACGCTCGACGTATCCTCCGTTAATATAGAGGAGAACAACAGCCGCAAGCCGGTCAACTACGTGCTGCCTCCGGGAGTGACACGAATGGTCGACCCCGGACAGCCGCAGCTCGTACAGCAAAACGAGCAGTCGCTTTCGCTCAAAGTCACCAACCTCGGATCGCAAGACGCCAGGGCCGTATACAAAAGCTCGTACTACGACATGAGGCAATACAAGCGCATGCAGCTCTTCACCCATGCCGAATCATTCATTGGCGATGCTGCGACCAAGCCTGCCGACGATGAGCTGTCGGTTTTCATCCGCCTCGGATCAGACTACAAAAACAATTACTATGAATACGAAGTTCCGCTGCGCCTCACTCCGCATAAGGATTCGTATAACACCTATGTCGTAGCCGACCAGGAAGCAGTATGGCCGCTGGAGAACATGATAGACTTCCGCCTTGCTGTCCTCACCGACCTCAAGACTAAGCGCAACCGCGACAAACGCATGGGCATGGGGGGCGTTGGCTTCCATACTGTCTATACGGATTTCGATCCCGACCATGCGCGCAACAAAATCAGCGTGGTGGGCAATCCAACGCTGTCGGAAGTGAAGGTCATAATGATAGGCGTTCGCAACAATGCGCGCGATGCACGTAGCGCCGAAGTCTGGATAAACGAACTCCGGCTTACCGACTTCCACGAAGAAGGCGGATGGGCTGCCAACGGCAATATGAGCATAACCCTCTCCGACCTGGGAGCGATCAATCTGGCCGGACGAATAGAAACGGCTGGGTTCGGAGGGCTCGAACAGTCGGTGAACGAACGGCGGCTCGACGACTACATGCAGTACAGCGTGGCAGCCAACTTTGAGCTCGGCAAGTTCTTCCCCGAAAAGGCCAAAGTGAGCATCCCTCTTTACTACACCTACTCCAAAGAAACCATAGACCCCAAATACAATCCGCTCGACCAGGATATCTCACTCGAAGACGCCCTTTCCGAAGTGCAAACACAGGCGGAGAAGGATTCTATCCTCAATTTCGCCCGCGATAAAACCGTCATCAAAAGTATTTCGGTGAACAACGTCAAGGTCGACATCCGAAGCAAAACGCCTATGCCTTACGATCCGGCCAACTTTAGCCTCGGATATGCTTTCAGCGAAAACAACAGATTCCGTCCCGACACTGAATACGAAACAACTAAAGACTATCGCGGCAACTTCACCTACAATTACAACCCCTACGCAGCGCCCTTCCGACCCTTCGCTAAGATAGCCAAGAGCAATGCCTCAACGCAATACATCAAGCAGCTAAGCTTTAACTATCTCCCCGCAAGCATAGGATTCCAAACCTCCATAATGCGCAACTACTACGAAATACAGATGCGCAACCTGAACAATATGAACCAAACGCCCGAGGAGAAGCGGAACCTCTTATCCTTTAGCCAAAGCTTCCTTTGGGATCGATCCTTTAACCTGGCATGGAACTTCACCAACAGCCTGCGGGCTACCTTCAGCTCCGGAACCAATGCGCGCATAGAGGAGCCGCACGTGCAGGTCAACAAAAAGCTTAATCCCGATGCCTATCAGCTCTGGCGCGACTCTGTGCAGCAAAGCATCGCCGAGCTCGGACAGCCCATGCGATACAATCAGAACTTCAACGTCACTTACACCCTACCCTTCGCGCAGATTCCGGCTCTCAGTTGGATCAGTACGCAACTCAACTACACATCTTCCTACAACTGGGACAGAGGCGCGCTAATGGACGACGGCATAGAAATCGGTAACACAATCAAAAACCAGCGGATGATCAGCGTACAGCCCGGAATCATCTTTACCGGACTGTACAGCAAATCCAAATTCCTCAACTCTATCACCCAAAAATATTCGAGCAACGTTACAACCACAAGCCCTCAAAAGAAACCCAACGAAACCAAGCTCGAACGCACCGTCACACTAAGCCCCGACAGCGGCGTCATAGTGGAGCATGGAATGTTATCCAAAGACGTAGTAGTACGAGCCAAAGACTCCGCAGGGAAAAACTATAGGATTAAATTCAAACCGGTTGACTTTGCACGTATCCGAATCGAGAATCGCGATACCGTAACCCTCCAGCTCACTATCACCTACGCCCCTCCCAAGAGAGAAAACCCCTTCAAGAAAGCTTCCGAGTATGCAATATTCTTCGGCATGATGCTCAAAACCTTCAGCATCTCATATCAGGCTACCGACGGAATGACCATTCCGGGATATCGGCCCGAAATAGGAGGAATATTCGGGCAAGGACGATCTGCAAGCGGAATGGCCCCTGGCATCGGATTCGCCTTCGGAAACGTCGACCAACGATACATCACCGAGCTGGCTAACAAAGACTGGCTCATCATGAACACCAACAACATCACCCCGGCCATCATCAACAATACCAAAAACCTCTCCATGAACGCAAGCCTCGAACCATTGCCGGGACTCAAAATCAACCTCACCGCCATGCGCAACGAAGCTCAGCGAACTACCATACAATACATGTACTCCGGAATGCCCGAACTGCGCGACGGCAATTTCACCATGAACATATCTACTCTACGAACTGCATTCGCCGGAGCCGGATCGGCCACCGACAACTACGCCTCAAAAACCTTCGAAACCTTCCTGCAAAACCGAGACATCATCGCACAACGGCTGGAACAAACCTACGCCGCTACCAAATACCCCAACGCCGGATTCCTCCGAAACTCATCCCTCGCCGGACAAACATACAATCCCAGCCTAGCCAACGGATACGTTAATCACAACTCAACCGACGTGCTCATACCAGCATTCCTCGCCGCATACTCCGGACGAGACCCCAACAAAACCGCCATCACCGCATTCCCCAGCCTCAGCTCCATCATCCCAAGCTGGGTCATGACATACACAGGCCTCACACGCATCCCCATCATAAAAAAATACTTCAAAAACCTTACCCTCAACCATCGCTACCAAAGCACATACAGCGTCGGAGCCTTCTCATCACTACTCAACTGGGTTGCAACGTCAAGCGGCGGCGACCACGGATTCGTACAAGATCCACTCAGCGGCAACCCCTCGCCCTCATCGCCATACAGCATATCCTCCGTAGCCATCAGCGAAACATTCTCGCCACTGATTGGCGCCGACGGAACACTAACCAACAACATGAGCATGCGGCTATCCTACGATAAAACACGCATGCTCAACCTGAACATAGCATCCTTCCAGCTCGTCGAATCATTCTCCGACAAAATCACTTTCGGACTTGGATATACCCTCACCGAATTTAACAAAGTATTGAAGATGAAAGCCGCGCAAGACTTCAGCAACGACCTCACCCTACGCCTTGACTACTCCTACACCATGCAACAATCCCTAATCCGCAAAATTCAAGAAGCCTCCACACAAGCCACCAGCGGCAACATAGCCAAGACCCTCCAATTCTCAGCCGACTACGGCATGAGCCGCCTGATCACCCTCCGCGCCTACTACAACCTCCAAGTCAACACCCCACTAATCTCCAGCGCCTCCTTCCCAACCTCCAACGCCGACTACGGCCTAAGCATCCGACTGTCGCTCACGCAGTGATAACGGAGCAGGAAAGCGGGCATCAAATATATCCTTTTGTAGGGGTCGAATATTTTCGACCCTAATCCGACAAAGGCATTGTAACATTACAATTGCATCAATGAAACATGTAGTTGAAGGCATTGCAGACGGTTATATTTATGGTCGAAAATATTCGACCCCTACAATGCCCTCGTAACCACGCTCCTTCAGTATTTTAATCTGCCGTTAGATGATTGCTGATAATCCGGTTCACTAATATGTTTTGGAAAGAGTCAATGTCGTAGATGATATACCAAACCGTGATTGAATTGCGCTTGTATGGGTAAACATATTGGCCGTATGCCAAATGGCTTTTATACTTGGTTCGCTGACGAAATACGGCGGTATCAAGCCCGTAACAAACGCTTACTATATCATCCACATATTTTAGAACTTCAGAAACTTCCAGAGTTATTTTTTCCCACTCAAGCAAGCCTATAACTATCTGCTCCAAGTCAACCTTAGCTTGCCTACTAATAAATACCACGCTCCTTCAGTATTTGGGTAAGGCTCTCTTTCGCGCTTTTGCGAAATTCCTCCAGCCCCATGTAGCCTTCCGGAACAGATGGCTCAACGGGAGGCTTTTCAAAGCTGACCCCCTCTTTGCAGCGCGACAATTCTTTCAATAACCTTTGGCCCTCGGCGGTCGTATCATCCAAATAAACTGTATGTATCATTAATCTTGTTGTTTTATGGTTCGTATTGATGCAAATATAATATTCTAACATAGATTCCCTTCAGTAACTGCCATGCTTGGCGCTCTAAAAAAATAGCCGCCGGAGGGTTGTGATGTCTCCGGCGGCTTGCTCAGTATTCTGTATCGAAGGGGGATACAAGATGAGTGACGTTGATGCTGTCAATAGGTTTCGCCAAGTGCATTCAGCGCTCCTATTGCTTTTTCATATCCCTGTTGCGCGCTCCTTCGAAGCCATTTTATAGCTTCGAGGTAGTCTTGGGGCACGCCTTTTCCTTCGTAATACATCACGCCCAAATTGCATTGGGCTATTGCATATCCCTGTTCGGCGCTCTTGAGAAGCCATTTTGCAGCTTCCTGGTAGTCTTGACTGACGCCTTCTCCGTTGTGATACATCCGGCCCAGATTACTTTGGGCTTCGGCATTTCCTTGTTCAGCGCTCTTTCGAAGCCATTTTTCAGCTTCAAAGTAGTCTTGATCCACGCCTTGTCCCTGTCCATACATCGTTCCCAAGATGTTTTGAGCGATTGCATGTCCCTTTTCAGCGCTCCTGCGAAACCATTTTGCAGCTGTTTGGTAGTTTTGACGGAGGCCGCCATTTCCAAAATAATAATGTACACCCATACTGTATTGCATTGATGCATCCAGCAGATCCGCGCCTTCCTCCAACTGCTCTTCCATCTTTGCAAGCTCACTGGCAGATTGGGCGCAAATCAAATTTGTCGCAATCAGGAATACACAAATCAAGCATAAAACCTTTGATTTTGTAATGATCACCATTTTGCTCCACTTAACCGTGATGTGGACAGGGCTGAAGGTTTAGTATAATAAGCTGTTTTTGTGACAAAGGGGCATATAGCCCCTTGTCTGTTCATTCATTCACTC
>JAITHO010000182.1 GCA_031279915.1 Tannerellaceae bacterium | reverse complement strand
TTTGTATACTTCGATATTTATCGAAAGCTCCGTTGGGAAATGGCGGGGGTTTCGATATTTATCGAGAGGGCGGATTTGCTGGAAATGGAGGTTTCGATATTTATCGAGAGCTCCGTTGGTGAATGGCGGGGGGTTCGATATTTATCGAGAGCTCCGTTGGGGAATGGTGGTGGGGTCGATATTTATCGAGAGGTCGTTCCCGCCTTCAGAATGCAGGTCATTGCCACCTGCGAAGGCGGGAATGCCTTTTGATACCCGCGAAATTGAAATAATTGCGGTCGTTTGCTCTGGTTGCAAAGGGGGGCTTGTTTTTTGTAATTCTCAATAAATATTATCTTTGCGGCAAATCAAATACTATTATCAGATGAAAACCATATTATCCCTGCTTATCATCAGTTTGATTGCCATATCGTGCGCAGAGCGTCGGGCCGGCACGGTCAATCTTATCCTTGACACCGATCTGGGGCCTGACTTCGACGATGTTGGGGCTATGGCTCTGATGCATGCGATGGCCGACAGCGGTTACGTTAATATACTTGCCACTGTTGCGTCGAACGGCAACGAGCTTGTTGCGCCTTGCATCAGCGTCATCAATCACTACTTTAATCGTCCCGACATTCCCATCGGAGCTCCCAAGGGCAATGCAGCAGATTTCGGCGACTGGCATAAGGTGAAGTGGACGGAAGCGCTCCCCGCACGCTATCCGCACAGCATAGCCAAAACTTCTGATGCCGAGGATGCCGTCAAGGTTTATCGCAAGATACTCGCCGCGCAGCCCGACACGAGCGTGACGATTTGCACCATAGGTTTCTTAACCAATATGCGGAATTTGCTGGAGAGCTCGCCTGACGAGTTCAGCCCTCTCAGCGGTCGGGAGCTGGTAGCGCAAAAGGTCAAGCGGCTTGCCTCCATGGCCGGAGCCTTTCCGGCGGGCAGGGAGTACAATGTGTTTGTTGATTCGACGGCCTCCGTGACAGTCTTCGCTGATTGGCCCACCGAAATTCTGCTTAGCGGCTTTGAGATTGGCGTCAAAATCTTGACGGGAACGCGAATCATTGCCTCGCAAATAGAAAATAGCCCCATCAAGGATACATATTCTATATGCCTTGCGGAACAGGATTTCGAGGGACGAATGAGCTGGGATCAAACAGCGGTTCTGGTGGCCGTCAAAGGCTATGAACCTTACTTCAACACGGAGCGTGGCCGGATGATCGTGAGCGAAAACGGCTCCAACGGCTGGGAGGCAGATCCTAAAGGGAAGCACATCCGGCTTGTCGAGAAATTATCTCCCCAGGAAATGGCTACGATTATTGAGACCTACATGATGCATCAACCGCTCAAGAACTGAATATGCCGCAGATAGATGTTCGCAAGGTTGTCAAAAGCTTCAAAGATGTGCAGGCCGTGAAAGGCGTATCGCTATCTATTGAGCGCGGTGAGTTCGTTGCGCTTCTGGGGCCGAACGGCGCCGGCAAAACCACTCTGGTTGAGATGATGGAAGGGCTGCAGAAGCCTGATGAGGGCGAGATTTTTATCGAGGGAAAACGCTGGAAACAGCATGAGCGAGAGCTGCGGCTTTCGATCGGCATATCGCTCCAGGAAACGCGCTTCGCCGAGAAGCTAACCGTTCGCGAAACCCTCAAGCTCTTCGCGTCTTTCTTCGCCATCGACGATGAAGAGCGTATAGATACGGTGATTGCCCTCACCGGACTTGAATCCAAAAGCAAGTCGAGGGTCGGAACCCTATCGGGCGGACAAAAGCAACGCCTTGCGCTTGCGGTAGCCCTGCTCAATCGCCCGCGCACGCTTTTCCTCGACGAACCTACAACCGGCCTCGATCCTCATTCGCGCCTCGACCTGTGGAACATCCTTCAGGAACTTAAAAGCAAAGGCGAAACCACTCTGATCCTCACCACGCACTATATGGAGGAGGCCGAAACCCTCTGCGACCGCATCATAATCATCGACGAGGGATTGATACTGAAAGAAGGCAAGCTCGAAGACCTGCTCGACGAACGCTCGCGCAACCTCGACGAACTCTTCATCAATCTCACCGGCAAGAAGCTGAACGACGCCCAATCCCTCTCACTCATACCCGACGACAAATGAAAATATTCCGCGGTCAACTCTTTGAACTCATACGGGCCGTTTGGCTCGAAACAATACGCGAACCCGAAGTCCTCTTCTGGGGAATAGTCTTCCCTGTCCTAATATCCATAGGCCTCGGATTGGCTTTTACGCAGAAGACTGAGGAGCGATTCCAGGTTCTCATCATATCAGAACGCACCGCCGAGCTCGATTCCATACTTGCCATCCACGGGCATAAAGGCGAGTACAAAGGCAAGCCGGCAGTCGTATGGCGGATAAGCGACAAGGTTCTCGGAACTACCGAATTTAACTTCGTGCGCGCCGACCTTCGCTCCGCCATCGTATCCCTCAAGCGCGGAGAGGCCGATCTGATGATAGGCGATACGCTGGGCCAACTGCGATACCACTTCGATCCCCATAACTCGCAGGCCCAGCTTGTGTACATGAAGCTATCATCCCTGCTGAAGTCGCCGATGGCTCCGACAGATTCCGGCTCGCCCGTAGAGCCCTTAACCCTGAAAGGCGTGCGCTACATCGACTTCCTCATTCCCGGACTGATAGCCTTCGGACTGATGAGCTCGATGATGTGGGGAGTTAGCTACACAATAATAGAGCGACGATCGCAAAAGCTGCTCCGCCGAATGGTAGCCACGCCAATGCGCAAGTCCAACTATCTAATTTCGCTCATGGCCGTGCGAACCTTCATGAACTTCGTCGAAGCCCTGATCCTTATAACCTTCGCCAGCATAATCTTTGGCGTCAGCATACAAGGCAACATAGCGGCCCTCATCACACTATACCTTGCGGGCAACCTTGCCTTCGCCGGACTTGCCATCCTTATCTCCTGCCGCACGCACAAAACGGAAGTCGGCACCGGACTGATCAACGCCGTGCAGATGCCGATGATGATCCTCTCAGGCATCTTCTTCAGCTATCACAACTTTCCCGACTGGAGCCTCGGATTCATCCGCCTGCTGCCCCTAACCGCTCTGGCCGACGGCATCCGTAGCATCTTCAACGAAGGAGCCGGATGGATGGAGATCCTCATCCCCACCCTTGCCCTGTCGGCATTAGGCATTGGCGGCTTCATCATCGGTTTGAAACGCTTCAAATGGTACTAACATGACACACTGTTTTTATATATATTATTCACTTATAAAGCTTGAAACAAAATGAAAAAGTATTTAGCAGAAATGATTGGAACTATGGTATTAGTTCTGATGGGATGCGGTAGCGCAGTCTTCGCAGGATCCGCAGCCGGATTAGTGGGAGTCGGAGTCGGAACGTTAGGCGTAGCGTTTGCGTTTGGACTTTCGGTTGTAGCCATGGCCTACGCAATCGGCAACGTTTCCGGATGTCATATCAATCCGGCAATCACCTTTGGCGTATACCTGTCGGGCAAAATGGGCGGCAAGGAAGCGGCTTTCTACATGATCTCGCAAGTCGTTGGAGCCATTATCGGCTCAGCCATACTGTTCGGCTTGGTATCGACGGGCAGCCATGGAGGCCCAACCGCAACCGGAGCGAACAGCTATGCCGATGGCGCTTTCATGCAGGCCTTCGTAGCCGAATTAGTGTTTACCTTCATCTTTGTGCTCGTTGTACTTGGATCGACCGACGCTAAGAAAGGAGCCGGAAATCTGGCCGGATTAGCCATCGGTTTAACCCTTGTGCTTGTTCACATCGTATGCATTCCCATTACAGGAACGTCGGTAAATCCCGCGCGAAGCATTGGCCCGGCCATCTTCGAGGGAGGCGCTGCTCTCACACAATTATGGGTCTTTATCGTTGCTCCACTCGCTGGAGGAGCCCTCGCAGCATATATCTGGAAAGCGATAAAAGATTAGTTACGTTAAAATTCAATGAGTGCGGGAGTCCGGAGCAATAATCCGGCTCCCTTTTTTT
>JAITHO010000154.1 GCA_031279915.1 Tannerellaceae bacterium | reverse complement strand
TGGGTTGTGGAACGCACTTTCGGGAGCATCAAGAAATGGTTTAAGGGTGGAACAGCGCGTTATATGGGTTTACAGAAGACACATACTCAGCATGTTTTACTGGCTATTGCTTACAATTTAAAGCGCTCTCCTGGGATAGTTATGTCAATTCTCTTAAATAGGGTCGAAATGGCCATACAAATGGCTTGTATATCCTATTTTTAAGCCCCAAAGGACACATCTCTTCAAATAAAAACAAGAAGAGAAAACTGGAAAAAGAGAAAAATAGGGGGCTATCTGCATTTTGCAAAGCTCTCATCATATACATTCGATATCCCTGCCGAGCGGGAGCTACCGATACTCTCGGCTGAGGAGGAAAACTCGATTTGGAGCTGCCGATATGCTCGGTGAAGCGGGGGAATAGGCATGCCTCTGCCGAGAGTATCGGTAATCTCAAAAAATTGATTTGGAGGCGCCGATATTATCGGTGGAGGTAAAACGGGTTTTTGGGAGCATATTTGAGGCTTATGCGGGCTCAAAACTCTGTCGGGAGGGCAATGAGGGACGGGTTTTATCTCCGAAAATGATTTTGAGGACAATGTGGCAGATGTTTTATCTCCGGAAAAAGATTTTCAAGACAATGTGGCAGTCGCTTTCTTCCCCAAAAACGGATTCTTATCAGCCTAGTTTATCGGCGCCTCCAAATCATTTTTTTGAGATTACCGATAATCTCGGCAAAGGCGCGTGAGGGGGATAGCTCTGCCGATAGTATCGGCGGAAGTCACTTCGCGCCGGCAGATCATCCTCAGAAGCCTGCCTCCGCCCGCCTGCGCGCCGGCCTCAATCCTCCACTCCCGCGTCGTGGAGCGGTTCATCGGAGAAAGTCGAAAAAAAACATTACCTTTGTAGCGTTTTACGAAAAAAAATATATAATCAATGGATGCTAAAAGAGTTTTGTTTATCACACAAGAGATAGCCCCCTATCTTCCGGAAAGCGATATTTCACTCATCGGAAGAAACTTGCCCCAAGGAATACAGGAGCGTGGGCGTGAAATAAGAACCTTCATGCCAAGGTTTGGAAACATCAACGAGCGCCGCAATCAATTGCACGAAGTAATAAGACTTTCGGGCATGAATCTCATAATCGACGATACCGATCACCCCCTCATAATTAAAGTAGCCTCAATACAAACTGCCAGAATGCAGGTATATTTTATAGATAATGAAGACTTCTTCCTGCGGAAAGGAACCGTGAAAGACGCGGCCGGCAATGAATACGCGGATAACGACGAACGCTCGATATTTTACGTCAGGGGAGTGCTCGAAACGATAAAGAAGCTGCGCTGGATTCCTGACCTGATCCACTGTCACGGATGGTTCGCAGCATTGGCCATACTCTATCGCAAGCGAATGTATGCCGACGATCCCTGCCTCAAGGATTCGAAAATTATATACTCCGTATACGACGATGAGTTCCAAACCCCGCTGAGGGCCGACATCATCAAGAAGCTGAAGATCGACGGCGCGCACGACCGCGACCTGGCCGAGCTGAAAAAGCAAGCCGGCTTCGTCGAGCTATCCAAGCTCGCAATCAATATGTCGGACGCCGTCATACAAGGCAGCGAGATTATACGACCGGAGCTCGCCGCCCACATCGCCCAGCTGAAGAGCAAACCCGTTCTGCCCTATTACGGCTTCCAAAACGATTACATCGACAACGTAAATAACTTCTACGAACGAATATTAAATAAAGCCAAAGCATGAAATCGCTTGTCCACTTATATATCTTAGTTGCCGCATGCCTTCTCGTAGCTTGCAATGAGGCAGGATACGTCGGCGCAATCATTCAGCCGGAATCAGACAAGGCCGTTGTATACAACGATACCTTCCTGCTGGAGGCCTCCACCGTTGCCCTCGACTCCGTTTATGCCAAGGCGTATTACGGATTGCTGGGCGACTTCTCCGACCCGATGTTCGGCGCTCTCAAAGCCGATTTCTTCTGCCAATTCTATGCCCAGGAAGGATTTGCCTTCAGGCATACGCCCGTCGACGGCGTTATTGACTCCATCGACCTTGTTCTCTTCTATGAGCGCGGGCAATGGATAGGAGATTCTCTCGCCACGATGGAAGCCACCGTTTATCCGCTCGTAAAGCAGCTTGAGGGGAACTTCTACACTAACTACAATCCGGAAGGCCATGCCGATATCAATAAGCCTCTCGGACGGATCAGCTATACTCCGCGCGACTTCACCGTATCCGATTCGCTCTGGAGCCTTAGCGGAACCAGTATCTACAACACTCACCTGCGGATACGCCTCCCTAATGCGCTCGGACAAGCCTTCTACGACGAAACCCTCAGCAATCCCGCAAGCTTCGCCAACCAGCAAAGCTTCAACAAATTCTTTCCCGGACTATATGTCACCAATACCTTCGGCAGCGGGAATATCTTGGTCGTAACCGATAGCCGCCTCCTGCTCTACTACCGATACCAGGCCGTAAGTTCGTCCACCGGAGCCGATACGATTTACAACAGCGCAGAGGCATTCTACGTAACCGAAGACGTCATCCAGCTCAACCGCTTCCGAAACACCAACATCTCTCATCTGCTCGAACCCAACGACGAGTATACCTACATAAAAACCCCCGCCGGAGTATTCACCCGCATCAGCATACCAACCAAAGAAATCTTCAGCACAATCAAAGGGCGAGGAAGGCAAATCAATGACGCCTATTTCGCCATCTCGGCAATGCCGCAGCAAGACTGGAAGTACGCACTCGCTCCGCCGGCCTATCTGATGATAATACCCGAGGATTCGCTCCAGCACTTCTTCAGAGACAACAGGGTGGATAATAGCGTGACGACATTCGCATCAAGTCCGCAATCCTCCGCCACATCCATATCGACCTATACCTTCGGCAACATATCCAACATGCTAAGCTATTATTTGGAGACACAGCCGGAGCTGGAAAGGCTCAACCTGCTGGTGATACCTATCGAGCGGAGCTTGCAAACCGATAGCTATGGAACCCCGAGCAACGTATCGGCCTCAGTGAACAACTATCTGCGGCCCTCGACTCTGCGGCTGAGGAAGGATCAGGGAACGATGCAGCTCTCGGTTATCACTAACAGATACAGCATACAGTAACTTTCCCTATATAATGCACGAAGCGCAACGTCCATGGGCATTGCGCTTCGCTTGTTTGTATACCTGCAGATCAATTAAGCAGCGGGTTAGGAGGATAATTTGCCCAGAGGCGGTACTTCCCTCCCATTGCCGACAGAGTGTCGCGCCAGAAGCTTTCGCCATCGGCCGCCATGATCGCTTCGATGCTCGCATGGCTAACCATCCAGCTGTCGTGTTCGATCTCTTGCTTGAGCAGTTCGGGCGTCCAGCCGGAATAGCCGGAGAAGAACTTCACGCAGGGAACGTCCTTTTTCTGGTACTGTAAGCATTCGAGAAGGACTTGCAGATCGCCGTCGTAATACAGGCCTCCGCCTATTGGCTTTGCATCGGTAACAATATCGCCCAGCGTATGGATGTAGAACACGCGCTCGGGCTCAACCGGTCCGCCCAGGCAGAGCGTAAGCGGTCGGTTGCTCTTAAAGGGGCCTCCGAAGTCATTTAGATTAATGGGCAGAGCCTTGTTCAGAATAAAGCCTACGCTTCCGACTTCGTCGCAGCTTATGAGCAGAATGACGGAGCGCGAAAAGCAGATGTCCTTCATGAATGGCTCGGCGATTAGGAGGCTCCCCTTGGAGGGAGCTTGGTCGTTGTGTTTGATCGTGAAAATGCTATCGTTGTTGTTCATCGTTATATGTATTGTTTGTTGGAGATTTTAGTTGAGGCGATAGTGGCAGCATTCGGGGAGGGCTGAGTATACGGCATCGTCGGCTCTGTACAGATCGTTGTCGTGGCCTGCATGGGCGAGGGCTTTGGCTATGGCATCCATCTCCGATCCTTGCCCGCTGATCCGAAGCTCCAGCTTCCTGGATTGCATGTCCCATACGGCCGAGGATACGCCTCTCTGACTACGGGCGATGCTCTCTATCCTATCCTTGCACATCTCGCACAGCCCTCCGACGCTTAGCATCGCCAACTCTCCCTCTGCCCTGTTCATCATGCTGGGCTTACCCTCCAGCTGGGCCGATGCATCGATCATGAAGGCGCCGTTGGTCACCACTTCCTCGCCCTCCTGAAGGCCGGAGAGGACTATCACCTCGGAGCCAACGTAGGCCCCAAGCTCAACGTCGCGGAGCTTGAAGGCTGGCGCATCGGCCCCAGATATTTTTACGTATACCACCGACCGCTTGCCTGTCCACAAAACCGCCGAGCGAGGAATGGACAGCGCATCAGAGCTCCCTCCCGGCCGGCCCTTAACGATCCCATGGGCGTACATCCCTGGCTTGAGACGGAGCTTGGGATTGGAGGTCTCAACACGCACTTTCAGCGTTCTGGATACCGGATCGAGCGTCGGATCGATGAAGGAAATC
Organism: Tannerellaceae bacterium; assembly: GCA_031279915.1. Classification (GTDB taxonomy): domain Bacteria; phylum Bacteroidota; class Bacteroidia; order Bacteroidales; family Tannerellaceae; genus DFXE01. Next base: position 9,326 of record JAITHO010000154.1, on the reverse strand, counting down.
CGTCCGGAGAAGCTTTCCCCTGGGAGTGCAGGCAGCGTATATTCGAGCTTGCCGCCTATCTCAAGGTAGGGCAAATCGGATTCGTAGGCTTCGAACACGGCCCACACCGACGAGAGGTCGGCCAGCTCGAAGAGGACGCCTCCGCGCTCAACGTAGTCGCCCTCCTCAACGCGCTTGTTGATCACCACTCCGCCGTAGCCGGATATTATTTCGAGCGTGGGAGAGGCCTTAGCGCTGCGTTCGATCTCTGCGATTTTGTGGTCGGGTATCTTCCATTGGCGGAGCTTTTCGCGGGCGGCTTTGAGGAGGTTTGGATTGTTGTCGGCCCAGTGCAGGGCTTCGAGGAGCTCCTGCTGGGCGTTGAGGAGGTCGGGCGAATAAATTTCGGCGATGGCTTGTTCGGCTTGGATCGTTTCGCCCACGAAGCGCACGGCCAGCTTCTCGATGCGTCCGCTCACGTGCGAGGTTTGCGATTGCAGCCGCCTCTCGTCTATCCTTATCGTTCCGTAGAGCCTGACCTCTCCCATGGCCGGAGCGCGCTCCACTCTTGAGCTGCGGATGTCGGCCAGGGCGGCAGCTTCGGTCGACCAGGCGATGGCGTCGGGATCGTCGATGGGCGAGCTGCCTGTTGATTTCAGGGGGATCAAGTCCATGGCGCAGAGGGGGCATTTTCCGGGCTGATCTTGCCTTATCTGCGGGTGCATGGAGCATGTCCAGGTTTGTTCGACGGCTTCCGCGTCGGTATGGATGTGCGGCTGATTGTTTCCGCCGCAACTTCGCTGAACGAGCATTCCCGCAAGGATTCCGAGGGCGCATGCCGCGGCGAGGTATCCGTAGCGTTTCAGTGGGTTATTCGGTTTCATCACTAGATAAAAGTTTATTGATGTTGGCTACAATGATGTTATGGTCGGCGATGGCCTCGACAGCTTTTAGTTTGTAGTCGAGCAATCGTCGCTGTGCCTGAATAGTTTCGGCAAGGCTTCCGTTGCCTGAGGCGAAGTTTTGTTCGGCCAGCTTGCAGGCAGTGGCGGCCAGGGAGCTTTGTTGTTGATATAGGTTGATGCGTCGGGACGCGTCGGCGAGCTTATGTTTCAATCGGCTGAGCTCGGCGCTCAAGAGGTTGGCAGTCTCCTCCAATCGTGCGATGGCGGCCTGCCTCATGTAGCGATCTTCCAGCGTTTTTGCCTTGTATTTGCCTCGGTAAATAGGAATCGAAACCGATATCATGGGCATCAGCATATCCTTTCCGTTCATCGAATTATCTGTGGCCGATCCCTCCATATCCATATTATTTGCCGCCGGCAAGCGATTGATGAGCATGTACTGCAGTCCGACGCCCAGCATGGGCATGCCCATCAGCTTGTCCATTCGTTCCTTAGCCCGATACATCTCGGCCTCCTCGTTCAGCATGGCGAGCATGGGATTTTGGCGTTGGATAATAGCAGGCATCTCTGCTTCGTTCCATAAAAAAAGGTTTGGGGAGATAGAATCCGGCAGTGCGATCTCCGAATTTGGCGGGCGATTAAGCAGGGCGTTGAAGGCAGCCATCTCCGCGGCAATTTCCGATTCGATGCTCTCGATGGCAAAGTTTGTTTCGGCCAGCTCCATGCGAATGTTCAGCACGTTCGACATTCCTGCGCCAGCGGGCTCGTCCATGCTCGGCATAGCCGAAGTCGTTTGCATCTTTTGGGGCGGCGTCGCTACCGAGCTACCGCCCATTCCGTTCATGCCGCCCATCGCTCCCGACGCCGAAGCAGCCCCCATTGCTCCTGCCGTCGATGCTCCTTCCATTGCCCGCGGAGCCATCGCCGAGCCGCCGCCCGATCCTCCCGCGGGAGCCTCCATCCGTCGCAGAGCCAAGGCCTCAAGCCTCAGCAGCAAGTCGCGCTGCTCCGTATTATATCGCAGATTCGCCTTCAAACGGCACAAGCCGAACCAGCCCGTCGAAATCGCCAGCCGTAGATCATCACAGGCCGCGCGAAACAGCTCGTAACTCATCCGAGCGCTATGCTGCGCCTCCGTGCGAGCCGCTCCCCTCAGCCCGAACCATGGAAACATCTGCATGAGCTTGAACTCCGCCGCCTGACGTCCCTCCACCAGCATCATATTCGGCAAGAAGAAGCCCATTTCGAGCTTCGGATCCTCCAGCGCGCCGGCCTGGAGCGTTCGTTGCAAAGCCGCCTGCGCCTCTGCGAAAGCCGCTTGCAGCCCAGGATTGCTCTGCGCTCCAAGCCCGAGGTAATACTCCAGCGAATCGCTTTGAGCCCAAATCCCGCTGCCAAAAAGCATCGCCGTCACAAACAGCATCGCCAACCTTTTGGCCAATTTCCACCGGCAAATATGTCGATATACAAAAGTTTTCATGCCGCAATATAGCAATTAAAGGGATAATTTGTAGAGCAGAGGCATCTCTTTCGCCTTACGAGGATTTGCCCGCCAATTATTCTCCCGATTTCTCACCGAGGGAAATCTCCCCCACAACTTTTCGGCCCAATCCCCCGCCGAGGGAAACCTCCCCCACAACATATCGGCCAATCCTACGCCGTATGAAATCAACAAAACACTTTTATCAGCAAATCCTACGGCGTGAGAAAGCTCCAAAACGTTTTTTTCGGCTAATCTCACGGCGTACGAAAACTCCGCCACAACGTTTTGGAGCTTTCTCACGCCGTAGGATTTATACATTTTTCCCAATTTTCGGGCTCCAGAGCCGTGCGACCCCCCCAAAACAAAGTTTTGGAGCTCTATATCGCCGAGCAAATACACCAATCAAACGTTATCTTTGAATAACTCGCCGTGAGAAAGCCTCAAAAAGTTGTTTTGGCCCAATCCTACGCCGTGAGAAAGCCAACTTTTTTTGTTTTGGAGGTTTCATACGCCGTGAGATCCGGTAAAAATGTTGAATTGAGCTTTCCTACGCCGGTAGTTTTGCCCACAAATTATCCGGCCAAATCTCCCCCTGTGCATTTTAATCGTAATTTGGGAAGTATCTTTGCCTCCCTTAAGGAAGTATATATATAATGTATAAGAAAAAAACTTTTGATCATCATGAAAGAATTTGAAAAAGATAAGGGGCTTGTGCTGATAGCCGACGGCGGCTCCACGCGCACGGATTGGGGCCTTGCCTGCGGGAGCGATTTGGTCATGCGGCTGAGCTCGGCGGGTATGAATCCGTACTTTCAAACGGCGGCTGAGATGGAGGCCATTCTGAAGGCCAGCGTGCTTCCCGAGCTGGGCGATCGGCGCATTGAATCGCTGTACTTTTATGGGGCCGGATGCGGTTCGGCGGCTAAGAATGCGGCAATGGCGGCCTGCATGGCGGCCTGCTTTAATGCTCCGGCGCAGGTGGAGAGCGATATGCTGGGGGCGGCAAGAGGATTGCTGGGCATGAGGCGCGGCATTGCGTGTATACTTGGCACCGGCTCGAACTCTTGCCTGTATGATGGTCGGGGAATTATTGATCAGGTGCCGGCTATGGGCTTTATTTTGGGGGATGAAGGCAGCGGGGCTTCGCTTGGCAAGCTGCTGCTGGGCGAGCATTTCAAGCGCAATTTGTCGGTGCGGATGTCGGCCAGGCTCCTTACTGAATGGGGGGCGACGCAGGCCGACGTTTTGGAGCATACATACTCGCGCCCATTTCCCAGCCGATACCTTGCCGGTTTCGCCCCCTTCCTGCGCGAGAACCTGCATGAACCGGAGATTCGGGCGCTTGTACTCGAAGCTTTTCGCAGCTTTCTGGAGCGTAATGTCTTGAAATATGCAGGGTATGCGGCCGAGCCATTGTGTTTTGCAGGCTCCATAGCGTATCACTTTGCCGATGTGCTGCGGGCGGCTGCTCGCTCGCTATCCCTTAAGATCGCAGCCATCGAACAGAGCCCTATGGAGGGGCTGGCTCGCTACCACGCATTTTGGCGAGACCATTAATAGGTGGGAGACGAAACAAATTCGGTATATTTGCTCGCAACAATATCGTTCAACCCATTAAAATTATTATCGAAGATGAACACATCAGATCCAAACATGGCTAATATCTGGGAGAATATCTCTAAGTATGCCCGCAAGGCAGGCAAAGTGGCGGCCCGTCCGCTGCTCTTGATGTATTATGTGCTGAAAAATCCCGAAACGCCCTCCGGCGATAAGGCGGCAATCATTGGCGCTTTGGCTTATATAGCCCTCCCCATCAACATTATCCCGAATAGCATTCCGATACTGGGCTTGCTCGACGAGGGAGCGGCTATCATGCTTGCGTATAACCGAGTCTCTCGGCATGTCACTCCTGAAATAGAACGCGAGGCCGACGACACTCTCCGGCAGTGGTTTCCCGACGAAGCCCAAACCGCCGGCGCATGAGGTGGGAACGCATCACAATTATCAACCGACAGGGGGAGCAGGCCGAGGCTATCGCTCCCCTAATTATTTCGGCCAGTCGCGCTACGGATATTCCGGCCTTCCATGCCGAACGCTTCTTTGCCGGCTTGAGGGAGGGCTACACCCAGTGGCGTAATCCTTTTAATGGGCGGATGCAGTACGTTGCCTACGCTCGGGCAAGGCTTGTTTGGTTCTGGTCAAAGCATCCGGCTCCGCTTTTGCCCTATCTCCCGCAGCTGAAGGCCATGAACCTGAATGCCTGCCTGCATTATACGCTGAATGATTATGAGAGGGAGGCCTTCGAGCCCTATCTCCCGCCGCTGTCCGTTCGCATCGAAACTTTCCGGCGCATGGTCGATGCGATAGGCTTCGCCGCCGTCATCTGGAGGTTCGATCCCCTACTGCTTGCGGGCGATCTGACAGCATCGGCCCTCCTTGACCGCATAAACAACATCGCCGCCAAGCTCTGCGGATATACAGAGAAGCTGGTGTTTAGCTTCGCCGACATTGCATGCTACCGTCGCGTCAGAGCGAGATTGCATCGCCACGGAATATCCTGGCGCGACTTCGATGCCAGCGACCTCCGCCTCATCGCCGAGGGCCTCCGCCTCATCGGAGAGCAGCATCGCATCAGCGTAGCCAGCTGTGCCGAAGCCGTCGATCTATCCGCCTACGGTATAGCGCACAATAGCTGCATCGACGGCGATCTCCTCGCCCGCCTCTTCCCCGAAGATCGCGCGCTGCAAAGCTTCCTTGCCTCCGGCTGGAGGAAGGATAGCGGTCAGCGACCTCATTGCCGCTGTATTCCGTCGAAAGATATTGGGGAGTATGGCGCCTGCGGCTATGGATGCCTGTATTGCTACGCCAATGCTTAGGCGGGGAGCTATTTGCCGAAGCGGTACACCTCGGTTGCAGCCCAGGAAAGCGTTGGCGGCTGCTCGTTAATCCGGTTGACATAGCGTATCCGGAAGAAAAGCGAGTCGGCCTCCCGGCTGCTTAAGGCATCCAAGGCGAAAGCCGTCGTTCTGTTCACGGCTTGAGTTGCCTTCTGAGCTTCAGGTACGGGAGCTATCCTGAGATAGAGGTCGTATACATTATCGATCCTGGGGCTCTGCAGGTCGCAATACAGATCGAACTGCAGCGGCAAGCTATCTGCCGGATGGCTAGTGAAGAAGAAGAACTTATCCTTGATAAAGGCATGCTGTCCGAGAGCCGCCAACAGCATCCGCTCGCCGGGCATCGCCGTCAACGTATCTTGCTCAACCGTCAGCAAGGGGAACTGCTGCACAGGAGCCGCCCGTCGCAGATCGATGGTCAGGAATCCCTTGATGCGGCCTGAATCTGCATTCTCTGCCTTGCTGTAATCCAGCAGGAAATCAATCAAGACGCAGTCGTTGGGGTTGAGCGATCCGGCTCCAGTGGCTGCATAAACCCTTTCGTTCCCCTTCAGATAAATGAAAACGCTATCGCCATGCCGTCCGACGACTCCCGGATAGTTGCCAACCTGAATCTTGTTGCCGCTTTCTCCCAAGCACGCGAAAGCTATCGCGGCTATCAATGCTATTATGATGTAATTGTTTGCCTTCATCTCAATAAATTATATAATGTATGCTGACAAACATACGCAAAAACTGCGAGAGGCAAAAGACGGGCCGCTCACTCGGCAAGCAAACGGCCCATCCTTCTGCGCCGAGCGATGCTCATTCGCGCCTATCCTCTTTCCCTGAACGCTTCCGCGTATATCTCCAAATGAGATAGCCCACGGCAACCATTGCGATCAGCGCCCATAGCTTAACAATGAGCAGCAGCAATACTTCGGCCATCATCCAGCCATCGCGGAAGGCATCGGCAATCCTGGCGCCAAGGTTTGGGCGATAAGATCCGAGGCTCTGCTCGCGCGGCAAGGTTTCTCGCTTCAAGAGATCTCGCTGGAAGATGCTGACGGTGATGCTCGCGTATGCTATTTGATCGGCCAATTGCAGATTGTTCAGCATTGCCGCATCGGCTCTCTCTTCGCTGCTTCGCGCGAGCTCTTCCGGACTCGTGGAGCTGCCTGCGCCGGAGCTATTGCGCGCTCGGCTTATCGCTTGCTCGGCCCGTTCGGCGCTTCGCAGCTCTCGCTTGCGGGCGAGAGAGTTGCTTTGGATGTTTAAGGTTACGTCGGTTGCCTGGATATCGCGATATTCGAGTTGTTCGATGTTGCGCGATATGTCGCGAAGCGTGCGATCGAGATTTGCGGCGGGCACTCTCAATGCGATGCTGCATTCGAGCCGGTAGTAGGTGGTTTCGACTGCCGAATCACGGCTGACGTTGGTTGTCGTAACGCGGTCGATTCGGTTGTCGATGCGCGATGACAGAACGAATCCTCCCTGACTCACTGCGATGTTTTCAACATCATAAGTTGATGCGAGAACATCCTTCACGCGGAATTTCAGCTTAGCCGTTCTGACGAACTTGCGCGTAGTGTCGTCAGAAGCGATAGCTGCCATGGAGGTTACGAGCTGCTCGTTGGAGCTCTCTGCAAGCTTCATTTCAACGTCGGCCTCCCCTATCAGAGCATCATCGGAGGCGAATGCAGCTTCCGATCTGCGATTTTGTCCGCACGAGAGCATGATTGCGCTTGCTATCAGAGCCGCAATGGCTGTAATCAGATCTTTTCTTTTCATACTATTATAATGTTAGGCGCCAGGGAATCCCGGAATCACTCCTTTACCTTGCCTGATGATCTCGAAGGGATCGGAGGTGCAATTAACTACGGTGGAGGGTTCAGCCGATCCGAATCCGCCGTCGATTACAATGTCGACAATCGATTCGTATCGCTCGTGAATTAGTTCGGGATCGGTGGTGTATTCGATGTATTCGTCGTCATCGTGCACTGATGTGGTGAGGATAGGGTTGCCAAGTTCCTGCACTATCGCACGAAGGATGTTGTTGTCGGGGATTCTGATTCCGACCTCTTTTTTGCTCTTGTATATCCGTGGCAATTCGCTTCCGGTTGGGAGGATAAAGGTGAAAGGGCCCGGCAGGTATTTGCGCATCAGCTTGAAGGCGGGAGTGCTAACCTTTGCATACTCGCTTATATTCGACAAGTCATAGCAAATAATCGAGAGGTTATGCCTTCGGGGATCTATGCCTTTAATCCGACAGATCTCCTCCACCGCCCGCACGTTCATCGCATCGCATCCCATGGCGTAAACCGTATCCGTTGGATAGATCACCAGCTTGCCTGCGCGCAGAGCATCGACCACCTTGTCGATCGCTCGCCGATTAGGGTTCTCAGGATATATTTTCAGAAGCATACCTCAAATCGTATATTTGCAACTAAACAAATTCTTAAACATTATGAAACCAAACGTACTATTGCACAGCATAGCCCTCATTATCCTCTCATCCGCCATCCATGCGCAGCTACCCGGCGAACTTATGTTCGACAAAGACGGCCGACCGTTCAGCATTCCGCCATTTCATGATTATAACCTCAAGCTCGAGCCCTCCGTCGGCGTAGCCTTCACCAAGGCCGACGATCAGAAGCCATCGCCATTCATCGCCAATCAAGGCGTTGCATCTTCTGCATCCCTTGCCAACTTGCCTATCAACCTTCATGTACTATCCTCAGCCTACGCTCCATTCTTTAACCCCTATATGCCAATGATGGCCCGCGTATCGCCCACCGCTCTCGACTTCAGCGAAACCGAAGTCATGATGCTCGGCGATAATATGGCCTTGCTCACTTACGGACGGAAATCCACCTGGCCTCTCTTTGGCGGACAAGCCGATCTCACAACGCAACTCGCATGGCAGCACAACAATCTAACGATAGCTGGAGGCATCTTTGCCGGCAATTACTACACTCCGCTGAACCTCTCGCCCGAACTTATGGGAGGAGTAGCCCTCGATGCGCGCTACCAATTCTCCGACAAAGTAGCCATGCGCGGCTGGGGCCGATATACCCTTTACAGCGGCGACGGAGCCATGAATCCATGGGTTCAGCAAGGCGCTTTCTTCAATCACAGCAGCTTGGGAGGCGCTTTAGAGTATATGTTCAACGAAAACTTCGGCATGGGAGGAGGCGTAGAATACCGCTTCAACTACTTCAAGGGGCGGCTCGAACCTCATCCCGTCGTCTATCCCATCTTCAAGAGCGGCCACTTTTCTATTGGGGTGCGCTGACTTTTGCCCTTTCAATGACAAATAGCTTCTCCTTTTCGGCTCCGTAAAACACATAAGCAACGGCCGAGGGCGATACCGGGCCCGCTCCGAAGGATTCAATCTTATCCAAAGCTTTGAGCAGAGCCGTTTCTTTGTCCATATTCTCCAAGCAAAATTTGCGCGTTGCAAGCACGCCCGTGAACTTAATTGCGCTCGGATTGCTCGTTGTAAGCTCGGCCATGCCCGCGATATTGTTGCATCCGGCATCGGCAGCCATCCGCTTCTCCGCAGTATTGAACGACATCTTAGGCTTGGCGTCGGCCTTCGCAAGATCAACTCCGCTCAGCTCCGTCACGCTCCATTCTCCCTCAAGATCTGTAAAAGAAACAACTGTTTTTTGTGATTTGCAACTGCCCAACAGTATGATGCACAGGCAGAAATAAAATACCTTTTTCATTTGAATTATTGTTTAAAAAATCCATTAATAACCAAGCGCAAATATAAATAAATTCCCTTCACTCCTTCAAATATGAAGCAAGTATGCCTTAGCGCCTCCCCTTATTCCCAGCCCTGAATGAAAGTTCCTCTCCTGCAAAAAACTTTTGTTTGAAGAAAAAACGCTTTAGTTCTCTCCTAAAAAAATGCCGAATCCCAACGAAATTCGTTTTTTTCGTCTAAAATCTGCTGGATGCCGATCACAAATGTTTTTTCCTCCAAAAATTTTGCTGGGCGGAAAACACACTTGTTTTTTTTCTAAAATCAATTGCTGGACGGAAAAATCAAACGTTTTTTCCTTCCAGCATTTGCAG
>JAITHO010000150.1 GCA_031279915.1 Tannerellaceae bacterium | reverse complement strand
TGGGTTGTGGAACGCACTTTCGGGAGCATCAAGAAATGGTTTAAGGGTGGAACAGCGCGTTATATGGGTTTACAGAAGACACATACTCAGCATGTTTTACTGGCTATTGCTTACAATTTTAAGCGCTCTCCTTCGCGGGAATGATCTATTGACACATTCGACCTCCCAATTCCCATCAAAGGCGCCTAATCAGGTAGGATGAACGGGATTATTTCCCGCTCCGTCCTCCCTCATCACCGTACGTGCCGTTCGGCATACGGCGGTTCCGTGGTGCGCCATGCTCGGTACACCGAAAAAAATGGAGGCTCCCCGCAAGATGTGGAGCCTCCGGATATTTTCGTCCTGGTAGATCAATTGAAAAACCTCAGCTATCAGGCGCCTTATTCGGAGACGGCCTCGGAGTTGCCTCCGGCTTTGGTGTCGTCGTTCGAGATGCCTCGGCGGATTTGGCGGATGTTGCCTTTGAAGGTGCCGAAGCGATAGGAGATGCGCAGGCGAAACTCGCGAACGTTCTGCTTGTTGATGGTCAGGTTGCGGAAGTCGCGGTCGTCGGTTGTGGTTTGCATGTTGATGTGCTGTTTGAAGGGGCTCTGGGCGATGAGGCTTAGGGTGAGGCGCTTGTTCAGGAAGCTTTTGTTGAGGGTTAGTAGGTTGATGAAGTAGGGGCTCGACTTGCTTTGCAGCTGTATCATTGGCGTGGCGTATTGTGCGGCGGCTCCTATGCTGAAGTCTTTGGGCAGATTGAACTGTGCGTTGCCGTACATCATTCCGTAGAAGCCGCTGTTCGAGAGCTCGCGCGCGGGATTGTCGATGCTTCGGTGAAAGATGTTTGCATTGAGCGATAGGTTGAATAATGGCGCGGGGCTCCAGCGTCCGTAGAGCGATAGGCTGAGGCTGCGATTGCGTCCCACGTTCTCGTAGGTGCGTTCGTTCACCCCTGTGCCTTGGTTCACGAATGTGTATTGCTCGATGGCGTTGTTCACGATGTTGTATCCAAGGGCGGCGTTGAAATTGAACTTCTGCATAAAGAAGCTGTAATTGAGGTTCAGCCCATGGCTTTTTTCGGAGCTGAGGTTGGGATTTCCGTAGGAGATATTCTGGGGGTCGGTTTGGTTAACGTAAGGATTGAGGTACCATATTCCCGGGCGGTAGATGCGCAGATTGTAGGCGAAGCGCAGTTGTGAGCTCATGCCTATCGTGTATGCAATTGCGGCATTAGGTACGATGTTAAAGTATCTTGTGGAGAAGTCCATATCCGGCGCCTGGTCGAAAGCCACGCTGAGCGATGTTCCTTCGGCCCGCAGTCCGGCCTTGTAGCTGAATTTTTTGTATCGTATGGCATAAGCAAGGTAGGCGGCGTAGATGTGCTGCGTATGTTTGAAGATATGGGTTGGGAGAACGTAAGGCATCCATTCTCCGCTGAGGGTATCGTTGATTTCTTCGTGTGTAGAGCTTCGGTTGGGCCGCAGTATATATTTAGCTCCGGCTTCGAGGGTATGGTCGGCAAAGAGAGGTCGGGCATAGTCAATCTGTGCGGTGTGTTCAATGGCTTGTGCTTTATTATCGCTTCGTCGCGGATACATTCCGTTGTTATAGTAATTGACTTCGTTCAGCAGCCAGGTTTCGCTGTGCGAATTATCCGGTTCGCGTGCGAAGCGGTAGGATAGTGTGAGCAGTTCGTCTTTGCGGCGGGTGGAATGTTGGAAGTCGATGTTGGCTTCCGTGGATCCGAAGCCGCTTTTCGAATCCGATAGCAAGTCGTAGCTGTAAGGCCGTCCGGATTCTGTTCCTGGGGTCATAGCCGCGTGAACGTCTTGCTTGCCGGTCGAGCTTCCGCTAAAGAGATTAGTTGAAAGTCGGATGAGGTTGAGCGAATCGAGCTCGTAGTTAGCCTCGATGAATCCGATGTGGAATCGTCCGGAGTTCTTAGAGCGCCCGTTTTGCTGCAGAGTGTTGGCAAAGGAGCCGTACTGATCGCGGGTGGAGCTGTAATTCATCCATGGCCGTCGGTTGTCGACGTAATTGTAGTTAGCCGTCAGCCCGAGCCGTCCTACTTTGGTGGTGATGTATCCCGCTCCTCTATATCCGCCGAAGGATGAAAATCCGGAGCTGATCGTTGCCGTGTATCCTTGCAGGGCATTGCGTGCGGTAATGATGTTGATGATTCCTCCCACGCCCTCGGCGTCGTACTTGGCTCCGGGATCGGTAATAATTTCAATGTTTTTGACGGAGGATGCGGGCATGCTTTTGAGGACGTCTGAGGCGCTGCTGCCCGACAGCATAGCGGTAGGCTTTCCGTTGAGGTAGATGCGGAAGTTATCGGAGCCCTTGAGCTGCACCTTGTCGTCGCCGTCAACCGTCACCATTGGCGCCTTGCGGAGCATCTCCAGCACAGTAGCCGTTCGAGCTTCCGGATCCTCCTCAAGATTGTAAGTTATCTTATCCACGTCGATCTTGATGAGCGGACGCTGTGCCGTGACCGTCACTTCTCCCAGAGCCTCGTTGCGATCGCTCATCATCACCTTTCCGATGTCAACCTTATCCTTCCCCTCCGGAATCTCAATGGTTCGCACCAGAGTAGCCTTCCCAACATATTGGAAGGTGAAAATATAGGTAGCAGCCATCTGCAGCTTTGCCGAGAACTTCCCCTGCTCGTCGCAAGCAAGCCGCGTAATAACATTAGTCGGAAATGCAGCAAAGGCAATGCCGAGCGTGGCATACGGAATAGTTTCGTTGTTTAGCGAATCAACCACCTGTCCGCTGACAACAATGCCGGCAGGCGAATTTTGCTGCGCGCACAGAGTGGCGGCAAGCCCTAAAATCAGTATGAGGCTCAGAAAGGATTGCTTCATGTTCGTATAAATTATATAGTTTATAGAAATAAATTTGAGATGAGGCCGGTTCGATAATGTCCGTTTCAATCGTCAATCGAAAAAACGAGACGAATGGAAATATATTGCTTCGACAAGGCGATCTCGCTTTTACCCCTCAGATACCTTTTGGGGGCGATACCCCTTTAATCAGCAACCATAGCAACATTGCCATTTCGCCTATACCTTCAGGGATACTTAGAAAAATATTTGTCCGTTCGAAAAATACAGGGTTCAGTAAGTATGACATACTGCCGATGCAATAACATATTCCCGAAAGCGCAAGCAAATAAGCTATTGCTTTTGGGAGGAAATTAGATTTATACACAAGATAGGCTAAGGGGAAAAGCCATAAGCCCCAGAATATTTCCGTGATGTGTACTCCCATAATGTGCATATTGACAAAGGCCATTGCAACGGCTTGAATCTGTTCTATAGAGAATACGCTTAAATAGTCGGCCCTTTTCAAGACAACCAATGCGCCTGCTTCAATAATAATAGCCGAAAACATGATAGGGATGGAAACTAATACCAGCGTTACCATTATACGCGAAATAAACTCATTCACCTGTTTCAGTAGCCGGTGCAATGTTAGTCCCAAAAAGACAAAAGCTAATTGCCCGATTATGCTCAATATGATTGCCCCAGCATACTGCCATCCTGACTGAATGATATTCTCTGCCGTTAACGCTGCATTTCCGGGAATATAAACCTGAGTGATAAACATCCAACTAAAACCTGCGCCTATAGCCAAAACTAAATACCATATTCCGGCAATTCGTGCGATCTTTTGATTTTCCATTTGATTTTCCAGTGATAATACTTACTTGAGCACTTTGCCCTTAAACTCATAGAGCCCGCCTTCGGAGGTTGCGACGTCGTATTCGAACACGTCCGGCAGGCGATGCGATTCTATTGCCGACGGATTGGCAATGATGGGAGATTTCGTTGGCGGGAGCGTGAAGAGTTGGTTAGGATTATCTCCTTCGGCCGGCTTGCATCTTTTGCCCTTGAGCTGAGTGTAAGTGCGGAGGCGCAGGTTGCCGCCGAGGGTCGACCGTATCCTGAGCTTGCTCAGGTTGCCGTCCTTCCATTCCATCTCCTCCACTACAAATCCTCCGCGCGCCCGCAGTCCTTCAACGCGCCCCGTGTGCCAAGCCTTGGGGAGGGCGGGCAGCAGATGCAGAGCGCCGTCGTGACTTTGGAGGAGCATCTCGGCTATGCCTGCGCTGCATCCGAAGTTGCCGTCGATCTGGAAAGGCGGATGCGAGTCGAAGAGGTTTGGATAGGTGCCGCCGCCGCGATACTCGGTTTCGGCAGCATCGGTAAGGCGCAATTGCTCGGTGATGAGCTTCAGCGCCCGATCGCCGTCGAGCAGCCGTGCCCAGAGGCACACCTTCCAGCCCATCGACCATCCCGTGGCCGGATCGCCGCGATGATTGAGCGAT
>JAITHO010000109.1 GCA_031279915.1 Tannerellaceae bacterium | reverse complement strand
GCCCATAACATAAAATATGGCTCCAACATCTGTGACCGCGACAGGATTCAAACCTGTAACCGGCTGATCCGTAGTCAGCTACTCTATTCAGTTGAGCTACGCGGCCGATATTGACCTTTCGGAGGACAAAGATAGCGAAACCTTTATATCCTACAAATTTTTCCGGAAAAATCTTTTTCAACAGATGCTTTTATCGCTAACTGCTACGACGCGCCTCTGAAACCCGCCCGCAATGCTCATAGCGGAGCTCTCAATAAATATTGAAAAGGCTATTATGCTCATAGCGGAGCTCCCAATAAATATTGAAAAGGCTATTATGCCCATAGCGGAGCTCTCAATAAATATTGAACTATACAATTCTCACAATTTTGAGGCTCTGCAAACTATAGAACCCCCCAGTTAGAGCTTTTTGGAGGAATTTATATCTATTGAAACCTATAATTAGCCCAAATCCACGGTTTCAATAAATATTGAAAACGTCCCGACAGCAAAATAGAGGTTTCAATAAATATTGAGACCGCCATTTTTACCCGAATGGAGGTTTCAATAAATATTGAGACCGCCATTTTTATCCGAATGGAGGTTTCAATAAATATCGAGCCGGTGGAAATGTTTAAGCCTAAAAAATAAATATTTATTGGAGCGATGCTTCTTGCTCCATGCTTGGATTGCGGCAATTATGGTCGCAAGCTTTTAGAACTGTTTCAGTGGGTGATTCGCCGGTAATGGCATACCAGCAGGTTGCCGTTGTCGTCGCGGAGATGCATGCCGTTGCCTTCGCAGTAGCGAAATTGCTTGCAGTTGGCGCATTGGTCGCGGCGGGCCCAACTGCGATCGCGATAGGCTTGGAAGCGGTTCTCCCACACGTCGATCAGGCTGTCGGCGTATATATTTCCCTGCCGATAGTTGGCGCGGATGCTGGGGCAGGCTGAGATGGAGCCGTCGGCAAGGATGGAGGCTACGCTCACGCCGGCGTTGCATTGGTAAAAGCTGTCGCGTACTTCGCCTTCATAGCCGCCGAGGAAGCCTTCGCATCCGTAGTTCAAATTTATTTTGCCTTCTTGCCGGGTTTGGCGGATGAAGTTGAGCAGGCCGGTAAATTCGTCGTTGGTGAGCTGCAGCTCGGGGAAGCTTGCGGCGCGGCCTACTGGGAAGATTGTGAAGAGGCGCCATCGTGCAACGCCTCTTGCTATGAGGAAGTCGCGGAAGGCGGGCAAGTCGGCAAGGTTCATTTGATTGACGCAGGTGACGATGTCCCAAACTATCTCTTTTTCGCCCACCAGCATGTCGACGGCGGCCAGCGCTCGGGCGTAGCTCTGCGGATTGCGGCGGAGTTGGTTGTGCGCTTCTTCAAAGCCGTCGAGGCTGATGGTGATGGAGTGCATTCCGGCGGCCAGCAGTGCGTCGAGGCGGCGGCGCGTGAGGAGCATGCCGTTCGACACTATTCCCCAGGGATAGCCGCGGCGATAGAGCTCCAGCCCGCAGGCTTCGAGGTCGGTGCGCACAAGGGCTTCGCCTCCGGTGAAGATGACCATCACTTTGTTGGGATTGATGTGGGGGGAGATGCTGTCTATCACTTTCAGGAAGTCGGAGGCCGGCATGTCGGTGGTTCCTGAATCTGTGCGGCAATCGCTTCCGCAATGCATGCAGGAGAGGTTGCATCTGAGGGTACATTCCCAAAAGAGCACGCGCATCTCATGCCTCTGCACCTTCTGTTTCCTCCATCGCCTGAAGATTTCGAGGGCGATGCGCTTGCGGAGGCTTATCACTTTGCCCATTCCCTCAGCTATTATTCGTCCTTGGGCTCGAGCTCTATCTTCACCGTTGCGGTGAGTTCGCCTTGGAACCAGCCGCCATCGCCGCCTATGTGCTGAGGATTCTTGTCGTCGACGATAACGGTATCGTTTGCATAAGAGCCGTTGGCCTCGCCGTCGATGTCGGTAACAGCCAGGGGGAAGGAGAAGTCGGGGGTACCTACTAACTTGAACTCGCCTCTGCCGTCGGTGGTCGCCTTCCATCCGGGTTGAAACGGAATGTTGACCGAATCGGGTACGTGCAGCTTGACCTCTATGCCCTTCACCGGCTTCTGCGTGGCTTTATCCACCACTGATCCCTTTATGGCATACGATGCCCAGGGCACGCCATACATCACCAGATCGCCATGGTCGTCATCCGGATTAATAATGATCTTGATGTTGCAACTTCCCAAACCTACCAGGGCCAGCAGGCCCGACAATATCCAGCTTGTTACTTTGATGAACGGACGAAATTTTTTCTTCATGATTCAAATATTATTATTGTTTATAGATCTATAATGAGCCACCCATGCGGTCGAGCTCTATCAGCATTGATGCTCATTGCGGGCAAACGCTGCATGGGTTGAGAACTTCCTCAATCGTTCGGCTCAAAGAAAGCGTAGGCTCCGCCGGCCGGATTGCCTACCTTCAGATACCTGCGGCTCATTACCGCACGCTCAATTGTTGGCGATGTATACTCGGCGGTGAGGAGGTAACCTCCGGGGGTTGGCGGGAGCTTCAGGCTGATGGGCAGCAGCTGCTTTCCGTAGGGAGGAATCCTTACGGGAAGAGATCGCTCGGCTACTATTTCGCCCCGATCGTTGCGGAGGCGAACGTTCACCCGGCCTTCGGATACTGCGCTACGGTCGTTCACGCCAACCAAGTTGAACGACAGATCCGCACCCGCTTCCATTGGCGGAACGGAAGTATATCTACCGTCGGTTATATTTATGAAGACTGCTTCGGGCGAGAATGAGTGGCGGAACCAGCGGAAGGCTGGCGATGGCTCCAGATCTTTGATGTCGCCCATGAACCAGTCGCCCGTGAAGCCGTAGTTGTTGGTCAGATGACAGAAGGCCAGCACGCCGGCTATGGATCGCTCGGAGCGAAGCCACTCGGTTTCGAGCTGAATCCAATAGGCTTGGAGGGCGCGGCGCGAGGCGGCTGTGGAGTTCTCTCCGAGGTAGTGCGCGTAGTTGTTGACGGTTAGCTTAGACGGACTGCCGTTGCGCCATAGCCACATCCAGCCGTACTCGTTCACAAGCTGAGGGACGCCGGCGGAGGCGATCTGCGTCCAGCCCGTCCAGTAGTCGAGATCGCCCAGCGGATACGGATTGCGGCGGAAGTATTCGGGAGCTTCGGCGGGCGGCATGAGGGTCACGGAGCGATAGGGATGAGGCTCGTCCATCTCATCGTTGGCCATGCGATCGCCGGTCATGTATCCGGCGTCCCAGATGCGGGTGGGGTCGAGTAGTTTGAGCTCGGGGATGAGCGTGTTGCCGATGTAGTTATCCCAGTTCTCATTGATCGCGTCCCAGATTACTATGCTGGGATGATTGCCGTCGCTCCAAACCCATTCGCTGTATTCGCGCCGGATCTGCTCGTTCCATCCGTGGTTTTGCCAGTAGAGCCATTCGTTTTGCAGGAGGATTCCGTACTCATCGCAGAGGTCGTACCAAAAGTCGGGAGCTATCCCTACGCAAATTCTCATGGCGTTCCATCCCACGGATTTGGGGAGGTCTATCATAAGCTTGCGAACCCATTCGCGGTTCCAGGCGAGGTCGCGGCAATCAGGGTCTTCGAAGAATCTCTGGAGGGTGATGTTCGATCCGCGGAGGTAGTATCGGCTGCTGTTGAGGGTGAAGTTGCGTCCGTTGCGTCCGAAGTCGCGCATTCCGAAGCGGAGCCTGATGCTGTCGCTGAGCTGCCCTCCGAGGTAGAGGCGTAGCTCGCCTTCATACAGGTAGGGATCTTCGGGCGACCAGGGATGGGCCTCCGGAACGGCCAGGCGAGTCTCCACGTAGGATAGCGCGTCGCGGCGGGCTTGGGCATCGGCTTCAGCTTGGGATACTATCCGCCCGCTCTTGTCGCGGATGATGCATACAAGCCGGCAGCTATCTTCCATAGCATCGCCGTAGAATATCTGGGCGGGGAAGAGGCTCCGCAGCCGCGTCTTGAGCGTAACTGTCCCCTTGGAGAGCGAGGGCAGAAACAGAGCTTTATCCACCCTGATCTTGCCTGTTGCCGACAGATATACATCGTCCCATATCCCAGGCAGGTAGTGCGCCTTTTCCTTATCGGTGCCGCCTGCCGCCTCGCTGGGGAGCCATGCCCTGTCGCCAACGCGAATCAGTATCTCATTCTCCTCCCCAAAACGAATGAAGCGGCTTATCGGAAGCTCGATGGGAGTGTAGCATTCCATCGAGTAGCCGGCTTGCATGCCGTTGATGTATACGGCGGTTACGTACTGGCTTTTCCGTATGGTGAGAACGAGCTCCATCCCCTCCAAATCCTTACTTACCCGCAGCCGGCGCTTGTACCAACTGTACATGGGGGCGTAGTCCATCTCCATCAAATTGTGCTGTTCCTGCAGTTGTGGATGTCCTGCGGGGCGGGCAAAGAACTTATCGTACTGTTCTATCCGCGGCGTAGCCAGATGGATGAGGCCGGGCACTGGTATTGTTCGCGTGAATCGGGCAGGGGGGAAGGCGGTGGCGCTTTGCTCGAATTGCCACGTCCCGTTGAGGTCGATAACGGTTCGCCCCCGGCTTTCAGCCTGCATAAGGAGGGGGGCGATGCAGGCCATCATAAGGATAACGGCTCTCATGGTTCTATACATTATAATATATATATGTGTGTGGGGGATGATTAGGGGTTGGGGGATATTTGGCGGAGGATGTCCTCGGCATCAACAAGCATCTGCTCGCCGCTGCGCATGTTTTTGAGGGTGATTTTGGCCGCGGCCAATTCGTTTTCGCCGGCTATTGCGACGAAGGGGATGTTCCGCGCATCGGCATAAGCCATTTGCTTTCGGAGCTTCACCGCCTCGGGATAGAGTTCGGCGCGTACGCCCTCCGCACGAAGCCTCGCCAGCAAAGGCAGCAGCAGAGCATCCTCGCCGGCTCCGAAGTTTACGAACAGGATTTGAGGCCCATCGCCGCCATCATCCGGATATAGCTCCAGGCGGTTCAATACATCGAAGATTCTGTCGGCCCCGAAGGATACTCCAACGCCCGACACTCCGCTGAGGCCGAACACTCCCGTCAGGTTGTCGTATCTCCCTCCGCCGGCAATGCTCCCCATCTCAACGTCGAGAGCCTTCACCTCGAAGATCGCTCCCGTATAATATCCCAGACCGCGCGCCAGGGTAGTGTCAAGCGTCAGAGGCGCCTCCTCGCCGGCCATCTTCAGCTTGGCGAAGATCTCCTCCAGCTCCTCCACGCCCTTGAGGCCCGTAGGCGAGCCCTCCAGCATCGTTCGGAGCCTCTCCAGCTTCGATTCATTGCTCCCCTCCAAGAGGATCATCGGGCGCAATCGGCGGATAGCATCCCCATCAAAACCCTTGGCGGCAAGCTCCTCCTCAACGCTCTCCAGCCCGATCTTGTCGAGCTTATCCACCGCCACGGTCATGTCCGCCAGCTTCTCGGGCATCCCCACCGCCTCGGCCATACCGCCCCAAATTTTCCTGTTGTTTATCCTGATGTCGATGCGGATACGCAAGCGGCGGAATACTTCTATCATCATCTGCGCGAGCTCCACCTCATTCAGCAGCGATTCAGAGCCAATCACGTCGGCATCGCACTGATAAAACTCGCGGTAGCGGCCCTTTTGCGGACGATCGGCCCGCCACACCGGCTGAATCTGATACCGCTTGAAGGGAAAAACAATCTCGCTGCGATGCATGGCCACATAGCGGGCGAAGGGAACCGTCAGATCGTATCTGAGGCCCTTCTCGCAGAGGCGCATCGTGAGCCGCTTCTCGTTGCGTTCCAGCAAGTCGCCGTCAGCAATCCCCTCAAGATAGCGGCCCGAATTGAGCACTTTGAAGAGTAGCGTATCGCCCTCCTCGCCGTATTTCCCCATGAGAGTAGCGAGCATCTCAATGGCCGGCGTCTCGATTTGTTGATAGCCAAAGAGGTGAAAAACTTTGCGGATAGTGTTGAAAATGTAGTTGCGCTTAGCCATTTCTTCAGGCGAAAAATCGCGCGTTCCTTTGGGTACAGAAGGTTTTTGCATAATAATAATGATTTGATTGTATGGGCAAAGGTACATAATCCGCCCCTTTTTTCTTGCAGACATTCCCCTCCTGCGAATCAGCCCTCCCTTCTTCCCCCATCCCCTCCCTCCAAAAAAACTGTAATTCATTAAAAGGTAATGCAAATGTCTCCAAACGATTCAGAAAACAGGGGCATTGTCGATCGGAGATGCCGCCTCCGCAGGAACGACTTCCTTTGAGAGCCGGTACGCCCCCGCATATACATTTGGCGAACCATTGCATTTGCAATATCCCCTTCCAAAAAAAAATTTTATTCTCTTTCAAGTTCTTGAAAAGTCCCAACACAAATGTTTCGAGCTTTTCAAGTTCTTGAAAAGCGCCAACACAAATCATTGAGACGTTTTAAGAACTTGAAACTGGAAACAAAAATTTTTTGAAAAAAAGTTTGTGGAGATGAAACTTGGATCATATTTAGGGCTGGAGTATCCGGAGGTGAGGCGATGAGGCAGGTTTGGAAAAAAAAGTATCTTTGCAAAAACAAAAAGTCATTATGATGAACCAGCAAAGTACCTTCCGGAGCATTATTCCACCCGTCACACTCAATCTTATTCTCATCAATGTTATTATATGGATCGCAAGCCGCGTGCTGCCTTCAACGGTGGGCATCGACCTGATCGAGCTTTTGGGGCTGCACTTCCCTGGGGCGGCTCATTTCAATCCAATTCAGTTTGTGTCTTACTTGTTTCTGCATGATACCCGCGATTTTATGCATCTTTTTTTCAACATGTTTGCAGTCTTCATGTTTGGGCGTATGCTTGAGGGTCTGTGGGGTAGCAAGCGTTTTTTGTTTTTTTATTTGGTTACGGGCATAGGCGCTGGGCTTGTTCAGGAGCTTACGTGGGCTTGGTCGTTGCGCGATTTGCTGTTTTCGGATGCGACGATGGTTGATACGGGCGATGGAATTTTTCCTCGTTCATCTGTTTTGGATATGCTGGTGACGATAGGCGCGTCGGGCTCGGTTTTTGGCATCCTTTTGGCGTTTGGGATGATATTTCCGAATGCGCCGCTGTATATAATGTTCATACCTATTCCGGTTAAAGCCAAATATGTAGTTATTGCTTACGGCTTGATAGAGGTATTTGCTGGGATAGCGAATTTCAGCGGTGATAATGTAGCTCACTTTGCTCATTTGGGGGGTATGCTGTTCGGCTTAATCCTTATTTTATATTGGCGCAAGAGATATCCTCGCGATGGTTTCTTTTTATAGAAGAGTGTCGGGCAGATTCGCCATGGGGAGCATCCTCTCGCGGTTGTTGGCTATCAATGTAGCCCTGTTCTTTGTGGTATTGCTCACGGATGTGGCCTTTACGCTCTTCAATGTACCCCACTGGAGCATCCTTCCCTGGCTTCAATTGCCCTCATCGCCTGCGGAATTTGTTCGCCGCCCGTGGACTATCTTGACGTATATGTTCACTCATTTTGATGTGTGGCATATCCTGTTCAATATGCTTCTGCTGTATCTTTTTGGGAGGATATTCATCGAGTTTTTTTCGGCCCGTCGGCTTGGTTCGGTCTATCTGCTTGGCGGGGTGGCGGGCGGTTTGTTGTATATGTTGGCCTATAATGTGATTCCGTATTTTGCTAAGGATGGCGGGGCGCTGGTTGGGGCGTCGGCATCGGTTATGGCAACGGTGTTTGCGGTAGCTATTTACCGTAGGGATTATGAAGTGAATTTGTTGTTGATAGGTCGGGTTAAGATAATATATGTAGCCTTGGGAGTTCTTCTGATCGACGTGCTTGGGATAGCATCGTCGTCGAACGTTGGCGGTCATATAGCCCATCTTGGAGGAGCGTCGGCGGGCGCTTTGTTCGCTGTTTGTTTGCGGGCAGGGATGGATATAACGTTGCCGATGAGCTTTGTTCTCGACCGTTTGGCCGTTGTGGTCAGAGGTCGTCGAAGGATGAGGGTTACTTACGTGCGTCCAACGCCTCCGCCTCCAGGCCCAAGGCCAAGGCCCTACGATGCGAGCTCGGAGATTGATCGCATCCTCGATAAGCTGAAGCAATCAGGCTACTCCAGCCTCTCTCCCGAAGAGCAACAGAAGCTATTTGATGCAAGCAAAAAGATGAACAGCTGAGGTTATGAAAGGCAAATCGAAAAAGACCAAGGGCGAGGCCGTTCCTCGCGCCAATCGCAGCCTGCTGAGGCGCTTCATCGGCAGTACGGTGGTTTTGCTCAACGTTCTGGCCGCTCTCACGCTCATAGCAGCCTCCATTTCAGATATGATATCGCCGGAGCACTTCATTGGATTCGCCTATCTGGGTTTGGCCTATCCCTTTATCTGCGTGCTGAACGTTGGCTTCCTTCTGTACTGGGTATTCGCCAAGAGATGGTTCGTGTTCATAAGCCTGTTCGCCTTCCTGGTGAGCTGGCAACCTACGAAGAACTATTTTCCGCTCCACCCCTCCGTTGCGATACCCGACAGCAACGTCATAAAGGTGCTTACGTATAACGTTATGGGCTTTGCCTACGCCGACCATAGCGAATCCTCCCCCAATCGAATCGTTCGCTACATTGCCGAATCCGACGCCGACATAGTGTGCATGCAAGAATACTTCGTATCGAGGTCAAGCAACAAGCTCACAGCCCAAAAGCTCAACGCCGCGCTGTCAATGTATGCCTATCGGTCAGTAGTCAGATTAAAAGGCTTTGACTGGGGCCTGGCGCTATACTCCAAATACCCCATCCTCCAGTCTCGTCGCATCCCATATCCCAGCCGCGACAACGGATCCTCCATCCACCAGATAGATGTGAACGGCAAGATCGTTACGGTGATCAATAACCACCTGGAGTCATTCAAGCTCACCTCCGAAGACAAGAGCCGCTACTCCGAGTTCATCTCCGGAACAGCCCCCGAGAACTTCGCCGGCCTGAGCGGAACGATGCACCAGAAGCTCGGATCGGCCTTCCGCATCAGAGCCCGTCAAGCCGAAATCATAGCCGAGGAGATTCGCCGCACGCATAGCGACTACATCATCGTATGCGGCGACTTCAACGACACCCCACTCTCCTACGCTCATCGCACCATCCAAGGCCCCGTCCTCCAAGACGCCTACGCCGAATCAGGCTGGGGCCCCGGAGCCACTTACAATCAAAACTACTTCCGATTCCGCATCGACCACATACTGCACTCCCCCAACATGGAAGCCATGAACTGTACCGTCGACAAGCTTAAATACTCCGACCATTATCCCGTATGGTGCTACCTGAAGCTAAATTAAGAGCCCAATCAATTAAGGCATATACCCCAAGAAAGAGAATGATATTTTTATTATATACCAACTATTTTTTTAGATAATCAAATGACAAAAAGTATTTTACAAGAAGCAAGAGCCGCTTATCAGCCGCAAATGCCCCGAATCCTGCAAGGCCCCCTAAAGGCAGTAGAAGGCGAGATAACAGAATCCGTAGCCGACAAGAGCGAAATCCAAGCAGCATTCCCCATGACGTATGGAATGCGAACGATAGCCTTCGAACGCGGTCCAGCCATAGAGCTCCCGCCCATAAACGTAGGCGTAATCCTTTCCGGCGGACAAGCTCCCGGCGGGCATAACGTTATCGCCGGCCTGTTCGACGGCATCCGCAAGATCAATCCAGCCTCCCAACTCTACGGCTTCCTCCTCGGCCCCGATGGCCTCATCAAACACAAATACCGGCTCCTCACCGACGAGATCATCAACGAGTATCGCAACACGGGCGGCTTCGACATCATCGGATCAGGACGCACCAAGCTCTCCTCCAAGGAGCAGTTCGACGAAGGGCTGCAAATCCTCAAAGAATTGAACATCACCGCGCTCGTAATAATCGGAGGCGACGACTCAAACACCAATGCATGCCACCTCGCCGAGTATTACAAAGCCATCAACGCCGGAGTACAAGTCATAGGATGCCCTAAAACCATAGACGGTGACCTCAAAAACGAGCAAATCGAAACCTCATTCGGCTTCGATACGGCATGTAAAGTATATTCCGAACTGATCGGCAACATCGAACGGGACTGCAACTCGGCCCAGAAGTATTGGCACTTCATCAAGCTGATGGGCCGCTCCGCCTCGCATATCGCCCTCGAATGTGCGCAGCAAACACAGCCCAACGTATGCCTCATCTCCGAAGAAGTATATGAGAATAGCATCAGCCTCGATCAAATCGTTTCCAACATAGCCAACATCATCATCAAAAGAGGCGAAGCCGGACAATCCTTCGGAACCGTATTAATCCCCGAAGGACTGATAGAATTTATCCCAGAGTTTAAGCCCCTCATCAGCACAATCAACGCCCTGCTCGCCAAAGAAAGCTCCACCGAACAAGAATTTAAACAGCTCCCCAAAAGCGAGCGACGCTCATGGATGCAACATCAGCTCGAACAAGGAACAGGCCCTGACGCCAAAGCAAATGCCGCACTCTACAAAAGCTTGCCCGAAGTGGTCGCTCTGCAATTAGCCCTCGACCGCGATTCGCACGGCAACGTCCAGGTATCACTCATCGAAACCGAAAAGATGATCTCCGAAATGGTAGCGGCAAAGCTCCCCACCGGTCAGGTATGGAAATTCTCTCCGCAGCACCACTTCTTCGGCTACGAAGGGCGATGCGCCGCACCGTCGAACTACGACGCCAACTACTGCTACTCCCTTGGATACACCGCCTCATGCCTCATCGCCACCGGAAAAAGCGGCTACATGGCCTCCGTTCGCAATACCACCGCTCCAGCCTCCGAATGGATCGCCGGAGGAATCCCCATCACCATGATGATGAACATGGAAACCAAAGAAGGCAAGAGAGTCCCCGTCATACGCAAAGCCCTCGTTGACCTCAACGACGCTCCCTTCCAAACATTCGCCGCCGCACGCAACGAATGGGCCCTCAATACATCATACCTCTATCCCGGCCCCATTCAATATTTCGGCCCAACAGAAGTATGCGACCGACCAACACAAACACTCCTACTGGAGAAAAGCAAATAATCAAATAATTATAATAGTACAAGAACCATGAACTTCAAAGAACAGATTAAACCCTTCTTTTGGGTAGAAAACAAAGGCAGCGTTTCGCTTTGCCTCAACGTAGGAACATATAAAAACGAGATATTCGAAGCCCGATACGACGAAGGATTTGAAGGCAACGGATACGACTGGGCATCGCTCGCAATAGTATTCCTCGAAGAACAAATGCCCCAGCTCGCTAATGACATTGAGTTTGACCCTGAAGCCGACATGTTTTGCGCATACAGCGACAACGCCGATGCCCTCCGACAGTTTGCGATCAGCTTCAAAGAAGCCTGCGAAGACGACGAACTAATAGCCGACCTCTTCTCGCGAGCCGACCTCGACTGAATACTTATCACATTAAAACCCGAAGAACATTATGACAGCAAAAACATTCAAAGTAATCACACTCTGCTTACTCTTTTTGAGCTCATCAGTCGCCTCAATATATTCGCAAGACGACGCCATGAAAAAGCTGCTGGGCAAATGGAGCTACAAACTTGACATCCCAAGCGTGGGCGAAATAGAGGGAGATCTAAACATGATTGCCGACAACGGCGAAGTTAAGTTCACAACCTCAACCCCCGATGGCGACCTCACTTCCTCGCCCCTGAAGCTCGTTGACGGCAAGTACAACGCCAAAGTAGACAGCAACTACGGCGAACTCCGCTATTCATTCTACTGGAAGGAAGGCGCCCCTGACATCCTCATCATGCAAATTAGCATGGACATGCTTGAGGGCATCAACCCCGTTGAAATGCACCGCGTGAAGTAGCTCAAAGTATATCTAAGCTAAAAAAAGAACCCTTCTGCTCAGCTCCAAAGCAGAAGGGTTTTTAATTGCTCATAAAGTTTTTTGCAGATATTATGGCTCGCGAATGAAGGGATTTAAACAGGCTAAGGCCAAAATAGTTTCATCATAGTCCCGTCAAATTTCAAGCAGCTTATTGGGGTGATCCGGTTGAGACACTATCTATTGTTTAACTACGCACATTTAGCGATATTAAGCGCAATGTAGCCTATAAGAATGGGATTTTTGACATGTTAAAACGTAATACGATGCCTTAAATGGTACCTTTTTTAGTCCCTGTTTTCAGTTGTTGGGGACTTCCTGTTGAACAAATTCATAGCGGCCTCTTTAGCTCGGTCGGCTATGGCAATGTAAGGTTTCATGGCTTTGTAATCGCTGTGACCTGTCCATCTCATTATTATATCTGGAGATATTCCCAACATTAATGCATTGCATATAAATGTACGCCGACCGGCATGCGTTGTAAGTAAAGAATACTTAGGATGAACTTCATCAATACGGTTGCCGGCCTTATAATATGTTATCGTTACGGGGGTGTCAATACCGCATAGTTTTCCTAATTCCTTTAAAGCATCATTCATTTTTTGATTGGATATGACGGGAAGAGCTTTATTGTTAGGTAACTCCAGATGCTTGTATTTGTCGAGTATGGCCTTAGAATAATCATTCAGCTCGATTTTTAAGCTATCGAATGTCTTAACAGTCGTTACCAATATATAGTTATTAAATATGTCGGAGCGTTTAAGGTTAAAAACATCGGAATACCGCAATGATGTGAAGCAGCAAAAACAAAAGACGTCGCGGACTTTTTCGAGAAGACTTGACGTTTCAGGTATATGATAATTGTATGTGGTCATTAGCTCCTCCCAGTCAAGATAAATAACCGTTTTCTCCTCAGTTTTCATCTTAACGGAAAATGTTTGAAATGAGAGGTTCGTTGTATGCTTATACTTAACGGCCCACCTCAGGAACCATTTAAGGATACTTATTTGCTTCATAACCGTGCGGGCTCTAAATTCCATATAATCCCGGAGGTATGATGCGTAGTTGTTAAGGCCGGCCTCGTCTAATTTGTCAAATGCCAGGTTTGGGTCAAACTTCAGGAGGAGGTTTTTTGTATGTTTCATTCTCTTGTATGTGCCCATTGACCATTGTTTTGCATCTCCCTCGTGCCTTACGAACTCATCAAATATATTGAAAAATGATTGCCTTGGTTGCGCGTCTTTGTGTTGTCGCCCTGCATTTTCATTAAACTTGCTTTTGAAAAGTGCGACATCAGGAACTGTTTTTTTTATCTCAAATTCGCGAAATACATCATCTGCAATCTTTTCAAATCGCTGAATCTCTCTATTGATGATGGCTGCCGACACTTTATTTTTCCCGTGTGTAGTGTTGTTTTTGCAACGCTGTGTTTCAGTGCTCCACTTGTCAATATCTATGCGGTAGCCGACATTAAAGGCTACGATATTCTGATTGTGATTCCACTTGATGCGGTACCGCAATTTGGCATCAGGCTTTCCGGGCTCCTTGTCGAGCAGGAACTGGCATACGCGTTTGATGTTCA
>JAITHO010000080.1 GCA_031279915.1 Tannerellaceae bacterium | reverse complement strand
CCACAGTGGAGAAATCTCTCAGTTGTAATATACAAGCTTTCTCCATAGTGGAGAAAGCTTTCAAATGCAATATACAGGCTTTCTCCACAGTGGAGAAAGCTTTCAAATGTAAGATACAGACTTTCTCCATAGTGGAGAAAGCTCTCAGTGGTAATATACAAGCTTTCTCCATAGTGGAGAAAGCTTTCAATTATAAAATACAGGCTTTCTCCACAGTGGAGAAGGTTTCCACCAGGACAAACTTTTGACACATTACTGTCCTGGCCAGGCGCCTGCCATATTCGGAGGCGGGAATGACCGCCTTTGTGGGAATGTTGCAAAAAAAAAGCCCTCCGACTTCGCTGAATGGAAGCCGGAGGGCTAAGCTATGTTTAGACTGGATGCTTAATTATATCCCGGATTCTGAACGAGCTTGTCGTTGCTTTGCATGGCTGCGTTCGGAATGGGGAAGAGGAGGCGGAAGGGCTCCGAGACTTTGGTTCTCCAAAGGGTCGGCTGGAGGAAGGTTCCGAAGCGTATCATGTCCTGGCGGGATACGTTCTCCCAGGCAAGTTCGAGGCGGCGCTCCAGGTAGACGTCGTCGAGGGTGGCTGCCGTGTAGTTCTTGCTGTTGTCGCCGAATCCGCGCTCACGGATGACGTTGACAAGGCGGGTGGCTTCGGCATTGTCTTGCCCGAGGCGGATGAGGGCTTCGGCTTTCATGAGGTAGACGTCGGCAAGGCGGAAGATGGCGAAGTCGTTCTCCTGGTCGGAGCTCGACAGGCCTTTCTCGAATACCCATTTGTTGACGCGGGCTCCGTCTTCCTGATTGACCTCGCCCCAGAGTGTTCCGTCCTTTTCGGTATTCTCAATGGTGCGCAGCTCGATGGTATGGATGAGCTCGCGGCCGTGGGCTGTGATCTGCACTAAGCCGGTGGCGGGGTCGACCATCGGGCCCATGAGGAAGGAGCCTTCGTAGCGCTTGTCGTCGATGTCGAACTGGGCTACGTATTCGGGGTTAGCGCATATTCCGTTCCATGTCCCTATGTTCATGCCCAGGGTGATGGGGTCGAGATAGTGGAGGGTGCGGTAGTGGAGCTGGTTGCCGCCGTCGGTCCGTCCGAAAGTGATGGGGAAGATAATTTCCTTGGATACTTCGTTGTTGACTAAGAAGCTGGTTTTCCAGTCGGGCTCGATGATGTAGTCGAGCTTCATCACCTCGTCGCATGCTGCAACTACGCCTGCCCAGTTGGGAGTTCCTATCCATACTTCGGCGTTGAGATACATCTTGGCCAGGAGGGTATAGGCCACGCCGCGGGTGAACTTGCCGTAGGAGCTGGAGTTAACTTCGGGCCGCACCTTGTCTTTGATGTCGTTAAGCTCGTCGATGATGAACTTATAAACGTCGGCGCGCTTGGTTGTGCCGGGCACTTCGGTGTTATTGAAGTCGGTTGCGAGGGGTACGTTGCCAAACATGTCGACTGCTACGTAGTACCAGAAGGCTCTGACGCCGCGGATTTCGGCAAGGGTGCGAGCTTTGAGAGCTTCGTCCATCGGAGTGTTCTCAATGATGGCGTAAACCTGGTTGCAGCGCGAAACTCCGTCCATACATGCGTTCCAGGAGCTGTTGAGGGGGTTTGTGCGCGTAGTCCAGGTGTGCAGGCCGAGCTCCATGTGAACGCCGCCGTCCCACCAGTCGCCTCCGCGGCGGGTTGGAGTTACGGCCATGTCGGAGCTCTCTTCAGTGACGCAAAAGAGGTCGCCGGGCCAGTAGGCTTTGAGGGTTTTATATACGGGGCCGATGATAGAGTTGATCTGATCGGGGGTTTGGCCGAACTGGTCGGAGGGTATCTTGTCGTATACTACTTCGTCGAGGTCGGTGCATGATGCGGTAAACATCAGGGTGCATACTGCGGCGAGTGATAATGCTATACTATATATCTTTTTCATAATTCTATATCTTGAATTGTTGTTGATTTAGAAGATGAGGCTTACTCCAACGGAGAAGGTGCGTGCCTTGGGATAAAATTCACGGTCTTGTACTCCGGGTGAGAGTCCGTTGTTGCGATCCATGTTGACTTCGGGGTCGGCGCCCTTGTAGCCTGTCAGTACAAAGAGGTTCTGTCCGGTTACATATACTCTCGCGCGGTCGAGCCAGCTTACGTTTTTAGTGTTGAAGGTATACCCAAAGGCAAGGTTGTCGAGACGGATATGGGATGCGTCTTCGATGTAGAGCGAGCAGTATTTAGGTACTTCCGTGAGCTCGTAAACAAGGGGATCGTTCAGGGCGTTGCCTCCGATGAGGTATCCCGACTGGGCATAAGCCATGCGCGAATGGTTGAGTACCTTGTTCCCAACAGTTCCGCGGAAGAAGAAGGAGAGATCCCAATTCTTATAGTTGAACTGATTATTCCAACCGAAAGTAAGATCGGGCAGCGCTGAGCCTATGTAGGTGCGATCGTCGTCGGTGATGATGCCGTCGCCGTTTTGGTCTTCCATCACGTAGTGTCCGCTTTCGTCGAACTTGAGGAACTTCCATCCGAAGAATTGGCCAACGGGGCGACCTTCTTCAACAACGTGGGTTGTATTACCCGAACCACCGCGAATCCATGCGTCGCCAACGTACACACGGCTGGTGGTGTAGAGGTCATTAGCGAGGCTGGTAATCTTGTTGGTGTTATGGTCGAACGTGAACGATGTTGTCCATTGGAGATCCTTGGTGCGGATGGCGTTCCAGGAGAGGGCAAGCTCTATACCGGTGTTCTGCATGTCGCCAACGTTGGCCATCATGTCGCGATACATGTATGGGGGCGACGGAACGCGATAGGTGTAGAGCATGTCGCGGGTGCGCTTGTCGTACCATTCGAGAGTACCGTTGAGCCGTCCGTTGAAGAGTCCGAAGTCTACGCCTATGTTGAACATTGCTGTCTCTTCCCATTTGAGGTTGGGATTAGGATTCTGATTGATGGTATAAGCGGTCTTCCAGGAGCCGTTGTCGTAGTAGGTATTGTCGGTTCCGTAGAGCTCAAGGGTTTTGTAGGGATCGAGGCCGTCTTGATTACCGGTCACGCCGTATCCTACGCGGAACTTGAGGTCGTCAACCCACTTTACGTCTTGCATGAAACCCTCCTGCGATACTCCCCAAGCTGCCGAAGCCGAGGGGAAGATACCCCACTTGTGGTTAGCTCCGAACTTGGATGATCCGTCGCGGCGAATCGTGGCCGTAAGCATGTACCTTTCCAGGTAGCTGTAATGCGCTCGTCCGAAGAAGGAGATCAGGCGATTCATGTTGCGAGCCGATTCGATGTCGTTGGCTCGAAGTCCCTGTCCTGACTGGAGGCTGTTTGCTCCGAGCATGTCGGTAACGAAATTACGGTTGGCCACGCGGGCTTTCGACCATTCGTTCTCCTCCCACGAGTATCCGAGCATGGCGTTGAGCCTGTGCTGTTCCGATGCTCCGAAGGCTTTGGTGTATTCGAGGAGCCATTCCATGAGGTTCTTGTCCCATTTCTGGTTGTCGCGTTCGCCCCATCCGCCGTTGTCGCGTCCGCGCTCGGTTTCGGAGTTGTTGTACTGGCTTCTGTCCTGCATGTGACGGCTCTTGTAGAGCGACAGTTTGATGTCGAGGCCATCCATAAGTGTGAAGGAGAGGTCGCCGGCTCCGTAGAAGAGCGAGTTGGAGAACTTGTCGGTGTTATACTCCTGATTCCTCACCGGATTGCCCTGGTCGTACTCGCGCGTATCGAACCATGAGCCGTCGGAGAGCTTAACGGGATAAACCGGCGGCAAGCTGTATGCAAGCACGAAGTTGCGGGCTTCGGTATCATTGCGATCGCTGAGCGTTCCGGAGCCTGTGAGGCCAATGCGCAAGCGATCGTCGATGGCACGCTGCTGGAACTGGAAGCGGAAGCTGTATTTCTCCAAGCTGTTGTCGCGCATTACGCCTTCGTTGCTCAGGTAGGTGAAGGATGCGCGATAGTTGTTCTTCGATCCTCCGCCCGACATCGACACGCTGTGATTATGGGCGACTCCCGTGCGGGATATCTCGTCGAACCAGTCAGTGTTGGCGCCGTACTTATCGTAGGGGGAGGTATCAAGGCTTTTCGATTTGGCATATTCTCTCCACTGCTCGGCAGTCATCAGATCAGGCTTGTTGGCCAAGCTCGATGTTGCCAGATAGCCTTCGTAAGAGACCATCGTCTTGGAGGCCGATCCCCTCTTGGTAGTGATGAGGATAACACCACCCGCAGAGCGAGATCCGTAGATGGCAGCCGAAGATGCATCCTTCAGCACCGAGATCGATTCGATGTCTTGCGGTGCAACCGAAGCCATGTCTCCACCCGGAACTCCATCGATAACGATGAAGGGCCCGCGGTCGTTCTGCAAGGTCGATATACCTCTGAGGCGGATAGTTGGATTGGCAGCAACGTCGCCCGAGCCTGTCGTGATGCTCAAGCCGGCAACTTTGCCTTGCAGGAGAGCGGCAGCGTCGCGGGTTACACCCTTATTAAAGTTCTCCTGCGTAACGTTGGCAACCGAACCGGTTATCTCGCGCCGAGTTTGAGTTCCATAGCCAATAGCTACAACTTCGCCCAGGTTAACAACCGATGGATCGAGGGTTACGTCGATGGTGGTGCGGTCGCCAACAGGCTCGTCCTTCGTGTTGTATCCTATATAGGAAAACTGAATGACGGCACGTTGTGCATTAGCAATCACGATAGTGTAGTTACCGTCAAGGTCGGTAGTAACACCATTGGTGGTGCCTTTTTCAAGAATATTGGCTCCGATAACTCCTTCGCCAAATTCATCTAACACCTTACCTTTCACCGTCAATTGCTGAGCAAAGGCGGTGGTCAGGAAAAGGCTCATAAGCAAAGTCAGTAAGCCCAACTTGCGAATCAAGCCTAAGGAGCAAATCATGTTTTTTACATGTTTCATAAAGTACGAATTTAATTGTTTAACACTACTAAATATATCTATCTAATCAAGTGATTTACGGGTATAAAAAAAGAGGCCTTCGGGGATGTTGTATGTCCCCAAAGGCCTCTCAATTAAAGCCTAAATAAGAATAAACGGTTACGAAACTCTCTCTCTCTCTCTCTCTCTCTCTCTCTCTCTCTCTGCAACAAACGTGCCACAGCCCGCTATTCATGCAGGTATCAAGTGGGTTGATGATAAAAATATGTGAGAGATTGCGGTTCATTTCCTAATTGGTATCAATTTATGTTACTGCACAAAGATATTAAAAAATCTTAGCGACTGTTATTTCCTCAAAACAAAAAGTAAGGCGGTTCCGGCTATATGTTTTCTTACATTATTATATTATAATCCGAAGGCTTCGGCCACGGCGGGATAGACAATCTTGCCGTCAACGATATTCAGTCCAAGAGCCAGACCTTTATCCTCCGAGCAAGCAGCTTCCCATCCCTGTCCGGCAAGCTTGATCGCATAAGGAAGGGTTGCGTTGGTGAGGGCAAGGGTGGAAGTTTGAGGAACGGCTCCGGGAATGTTGGCAACGCAATAATGGAGCACGCCGTCGATCTCGTATACCGGATCGGCATGGGTGGTAGGATGCGATGTCTCGAAGCAGCCGCCCTGATCGATAGCCACGTCGACCATCACACTTCCCGGACGGAGCAGCTTCAGCATATCGCGGGTGATGAGGTGCGGAGCCTTAGCTCCGGGAACCAGCACGGCTCCGATAACGAGGTCGGTCGAGGGCAGCTCCTGCTCTATGACGTGCGTTGAGGAGCATAGAGTCCGCACGTTGGCCGGCATTATTTCGCTCAGATAGCGCAGGCGCGGAAGGGAAAGGTCGGCTATCACAACGTCGGCTCCCATGCCAGCCGCTTTGAGAGCTGCATGATAGCCCACAATGCCTCCGCCAATGATGAGCGCCTTAGCCGGCTTCACTCCGGGAACGCCGCCGAGCAAGATCCCTTTGCCTCCCTGAGGCTTCTCGAGGAAGCGAGCGCCTTCCTGAACCGACATGCGTCCGGCAACTTCGCTCATAGGAATAAGGAGGGGCAGACTGCGTCCGGGACCTTCCACCGTCTCGTAGGCAAGGCATACGGCATGGCTTTTCATCATGGCGCGGGTGAGGGTTTCGTCCGAAGCAAAATGGAAGTAGGTGAAGAGCAACTGCCCGGGCTGAACCAGGTCGTACTCGGCTGCAATAGGTTCTTTCACTTTCATGATCATCTGCGAGGAGCGGTATACATCTTCAATCGTGGGAAGGAGGACAGCGCCGGCGATTTCGTATTCGGTATCGGTGAAACTACTGCCTTGACCGGCGGTTTGCTGTACGTTA
This sequence comes from Tannerellaceae bacterium, assembly GCA_031279915.1. Lineage (GTDB taxonomy): Bacteria > Bacteroidota > Bacteroidia > Bacteroidales > Tannerellaceae > DFXE01. The sequence goes on along the minus strand of JAITHO010000080.1, from coordinate 1,339 downwards.
ACGGTATGGCCGCGCTTTACAAGCTCTTTGGTTCCGGCCGGGGTGAGAGCCACGCGGTTCTCGTTGTTTTTGATTTCTTTGGGTACTCCGATTATCATATTGTCAATATTTAAGGGTTATTTTGGTCGCAAATATAGGTCGTTTCTTACATAGTGTCACACATAAGGGCAAAATTTATCCGAACCTCCATTCTCTGCTGTCTTTTAAAGAACCGGAATATATTCCTTATAGTCCTTAAAATATTGCGAGAATAAAGGTTCGGATAATCAAAAAGGGGTTTATGGAACTTATCTGCAGTACGCTATTTTACGGCAAGCATCGTTGAGCGCCACGCGAGCCTTGTAATAGCTGGGCTCGATGCGAAGGGCTTTCTCAAAGGCGCAAATGGCTTCGCTATACATGCACTTCTTTCCGTAAGCCATGCCGAGATTGTAGTGCACTTGCGCATAGCTGGGATTGCATGAAAGGGCCAATTGATAAGCGCAAATGGCGTCGGCATAATTGCGCTGCTCATACAGGGCATTGCCCATGCAATAGTAGGCGTCGAGATAGCCGGGGCGATAATATGCGGCTGTTCTGCAGGATTCAACGGCTTTCGAATAGCGTCCGAGCTTGTAGTAGGCCCTTCCCATGCGGTAATGGACTTCGGACTGAGCGGGATCGTACTCTACTGATTTTTTCCACGCGGCCAATGCCTCGGCATACTTGCCGCAGCCTTCGTAATCGCAGCCTTTCAGGAACCATGTGCGAGCACAGTCGGGCTGCTTGCGCAGGGGTACGGTGCACGACGAGGCGGCGCCTAAGACGCAATTGTCGGTATGCGCGCAATCAACCGCGCGGCAAGCGGCGGGAGATTTGTGCTCCTTATGCGTGCACGTTGCTTGATGACATGTGGGGCAGTATGCGCTGCCAAGGTTCTCGTAGTCCTGGGATCTTTGGGCTAAGACTGCCGTACTGCATAGTAGCGCGGCAATCAGGATGTAGCTTAACTTTCTCATGTTATTGACTTTATTTTATGTTATTAAAAATGTGAATAGCTGTGTAACCGGCACAAATATATTTAAATTTTATTGATCCCAAAAAATCATGCAAAAAAAATTGTACAATTAATCTTCTATCATAAAGCCATTCGAGGATTTTGGAGATGCAAAATTGTTTGCCTTACCGGCCAGCGCTACGCCAAGAAAAGTCGGTTCGCCAGTCCTTCATAGTATGCCACGTATTCCTAAAGAATTTTGAACCCTATACATTATATATACATACTTTTCTAAACCACTAAAAGCTGCTTGAGGAATGGCGCACTTCGGGCAGAAGAAGAAGCATGTAGGTGAAGCTGCGA
>JAITHO010000222.1 GCA_031279915.1 Tannerellaceae bacterium | reverse complement strand
CTTCCTGACGGCCTTTTTTCAGGCAAATGATTGGCAAATGTGAAAAGCTTTTAACAGGAAACGCCAAAAAATCTGGTGACGGCAGGGGATTCAATCGGGTGTCGCCAAAAAATCTGGTGGCGGCAGGGGATTCAATCGGGTGTCGTCAAAAAATCTGGCGGCGACAGGGGATTCAATCGGGTGTCGCCAAAAAATCTGGCGGCGACAGGGGATTCAATCGGGTGTCGTCAAAAAATCTGGCGGCGACAGGGGATTCAATCGGGTGTCGCCAAAAAATCTGGTGGCGACAGGGGATTCAATCGAGGGGGTACACTATTCGGCTTCAACTTTATCCACTTCGCCGAGGCTAACATACCATAGATAGCCTTCAACATTGGGATAGCCCATGCGACCAACGAGCTCCATGTATCGGGCAATCTGGAGCCTGTCTTCCGAACGTTTACGGTTTCCGAATTTGTAGTCAACAATTATCACTCCTTGATCTTGCAGAATGATTCGGTCCGGACGAAACTTTTCGCCCGTTTCGCTCAGTATTTCTGTTTCGTTCATGACTTTGGCCGAGCCGTCGAACCAGGCGCCAACCAAGGGCGAGTGGATTAGGGCGGATAGCTGGTCGGCAAGGAGGGCTGATTCCTCGCTGTTAATTATTCCTCGCAGGCGATAGCCTTCGATGGCGGGCGAGATGTCGGCGGCGGTGAGTATGCTGCTGAGGATTTCGTGCATGAGTTTTCCGTGCTTGCGTTGAGGGTTAGATATATCAAATTCGCGACTGTGCAATCGGAGCTTCAGCCGGTCGTGGGGCGATACGGAGCTGAGGCGTCCCATGCTGATGCCGATGCCGTCGGGCTGGGAGGAGCTGCGTTGGGCTGGGGCGGAGGCGCCTTGCTCGTAGAGGAGTTCATCGGCCCCAAGTCCTAAGCCTGTTTCGAGCGCGGATCGCAGCAAGCCGCTTATTGTTCCCATTTTATTTTCCTTTTTGCTTTCAAGAGGCGACATGATCAGCAGATCTTCCTTGGCGCGGGTGAAGGCTACGTACATGGTGTTGAGATTGTCGATTGCGACCTGGAGCCGCTCCTCAAAATAGTCCTCCGCAAAGTGCGTGGAGGCAAGGTTGCTGCTGTATCGCAAGGGAACAATGGGCAGGCGGTTGAATGGTTCGAGGTTCGATCGGCACCATAAAGTAACCGGATGCGCTTGGTCGTGATCGATCTCCCAATCGCAAAACGGGATTATGACGGCGCGAAATCCGAGCCCTTTAGCTTTGTGGATGGTGAGGATGCGGATGGCGTTTCGGTCGTCGGGCATGGCGATGCAGCGCTTTGGGCTCGTGTCGGTCCACCAGCGGAGGAAGCGCTCGGCATCTGAGTTTTCGCGCTGTACAAATTCGAGAATTGTATCCAAGAAGGCTTGGATGAAAACGTGCTCTCCGGCCGGAAAAATGTGGTCAAACAAACGCAGCAAGCCTTCGGTGGCCTCATACAGGGAGAATTTCGACAGCTTTTCGAGCTCTGCTGCAATCTCGGCGGGAAATTCGTGAGGCAAGCTGCCTTCTCCGGCATTGGGATCGCTGATGAAGGTATATGCCACGACGGCTATCCGTCGGCATGTTTCGTCGGCAGGAGCATTGAGATGGCGCAGCATGGAGAGGAGGAAGCGAACCGATGGCGATCGGTCGACAAGGAGGGCTTCGTCGGAGATAATGTCGTAGCAATATTTATCCGAAGGATGCTCGTTTTTGTATAGCAGAAGGGCGTCGGCTATTTGTGTGCACTCTTTGTTTTTGCGTGTCAGGATGGCGATGTCTTCTGCTCGATAGCCTGCGTCTTGCAATTTTTCTATCATGAGGGGGAGGCGATTCAGGGCTTCGTCGCGCCAGTCGCATCCTTCCTCCTTGAGCAGATATTCAACGGATACGTGCCCGCCGCTACCTTCGGATGGAGGCGGAACGCTTTGGCGGCTGTTGGAATATGCTTCGATAATTCGCCCGCCATAATACGACTTTTTCTCTTCGGATAGAGTGGATGATTCGAGCGTTTCGTTGTATACGGATTGCAAAATGTTGGGAGCTACTTCGAACATGCGGTTGTTGAAAGCAATGATATTCTCGGCGCTCCGCCAATTTTGTTCCAGAGTTTCTTCGCGCAGCAAATCAGGGCGGAAGTCTTTGCCGATCTGCTCGTCGAGGAGCTTCCAGTCTGAATTGCGGAAGCGGTAGATGCTTTGCTTCACGTCGCCAACAACCAGATTGCTCATTCCGCGGGCAAGGCTATCGCTCAGCAGCGGCAGGAAATTGTGCCACTGCATACGGCTCGTATCCTGAAACTCGTCTATCATGTAGTGATCTATTCGCGTACCTGTTTTTTCGTAGATGAAGGGAGCGTCGCTGCCGTCGATGATGCGGCAAAGAAGTTCGGCCGTGTCGGCAATGAGCATAATGTTGCGCTCCGTTCGCCATTCGGCTATTTGCTCTGAGAGGTCGGAAAGGATGCCGAGGGCGTGATAAAAGCGAAGCGATTCCTTTGCGGTATGATAGTCGGTTAGATTATTGAACAAGGCGATCACGGCATTGACGCAGTTGTTCAGTCCGCCGCTGAAGGCTGTGTCGATCCTGGCCTTTATGTCGGCAGCCGTTGTTTTGGAGTACCATCCGGCGTTGTTGTTGGCCAGGCCGATAAAGGTGGCCGAGGGTGCGCTCATCTCGCCCTTGGCCAGGCGTACGAACAGTACGAAGGGCGACCGCGTTCGATTAATGAAGTCCGACGGCTCCAGCCCGAAGCGCCTCATCAGGGCCAATCCCTGCTCTCCGATATTGCGCACATTCTGTTCGGTGGAGGCGATTATGGCATTGAGATCCTTGCGGTAGAGCTTGAGTTCGGTTTTGTTAAGAGAGGCCTGATCGTCGGAGCAGAGCGCTTTGTAGTTTTCCTTAAACAACTCCTTTCCGAGCTGCATTATATCCTTACGCATATCCCAGCCCTTGCCTTCCTCAACTTTTCCGGCGGCGAAGCGCAATAGCCATTCGAGCAAGCGCGGGTTGTTCTCCAGGTCGTTCAGCATATTGTCGACGGCCTCCGTGAGGGCAACGTTATCATCCAATTCGATGGTATAGCCGCCTTGCATGCCTATGTCGCGAACAAAAGCGCGCATGGTTTGCTGGAAAAAGCGGTCGATGGTGCTTATGCCGAACGACCCGTAGTCGTGAAGGATGGCCGTGAGCATCTTCTTCGCTTTTTTCCTGATTTCGGATTCGGGAATGGAGCAGATAGCTGAGAGTTCGTCGGCATATTGCGAGTGACGTCCGTTGCCAAGCCGATGCAGCTCCTGGATGATACGGCTTTTCATTTCGTCGGTAGCCTTGTTAGTGAAGGTCACGGCGAGGATGTTGCGGAAAGCTCCTTCGCCTCCCTCGAATAGCATCCTGAGATACTCGCCGGTCAGCCGGTGAGTTTTTCCGGCGCCTGCGGAGGCTCTGTATACGGTAAGCATTATGCGAATTGAATATAATATGGTGCGTTTTCGGATAGCATAAGATCCGTTCTAAATTCTTTTGCTTTTAGAGTATCCCTCTCGGTGAAGGATCTCAATAACCTTATCGCGGAAATCTCCCTGGAGGATTATCTCCCCATCTTTAGTAGAGCCTCCAACTCCGCATTTCAGTTTCAGCAAACGGGCCAGGGCATCAAGTTCGTGCCCCGGCCCGCTAAAACCGCTAATGAGTGTGACGATCTTCCCCTTCCTGTTGCGCTTGTCGGCTGACACTCGCAGGGCTTGCTCCCGATTTTCTAATGACCGACTCTCTTCCTTATCATCATCATTCATAACAGAGAAGTCGGGATTAGTGGAATAAACCACCCCTTCGCGGTTTTTTCGTCCTTCTGATTTCACTTAGTCAGCGGCTTCATTGTGATAGGCAATTCCCATTGGTCGGCCATCACTTTGCCGGTCATGGTATCGCCCTGCCGCGTGAAAGCTACCACAATATCAAAGTTATCAACCATGCAGTTGCAAATGTAGGACGTCCCCTGTTTCTCAACCGTAAAAGCCTTGGAGGCGACGCTTTCGCCAAAAATAAACTTCATCGTCAGCTTGCCGCTGTCTTTGTCTTTTGCAAATTCCAGCTTGCCGCTTTGATACTCATAAGGAGCCTCAGGACATGAATAGCTCCACTGGCCGGAAGGATCGGCATCGGTTTGGGCTTGTGCAGCCACGCTTAGCATCATTATTAATGAGGCCAACATAAATCTCAAAATCTTTGTCTTCATATTACTTCTTACTGTATTAAAAAAATTATTTTATATAATGAATAGCATGGGCAAAATAATCGACTATAAACACAAGAACTATATACCTGCACGTTTTTCCCGCAAAGAGGCTTGTACCAACCTTCCATACATTAGATTTCATAAATCCGAGAGCAATAGGAATCACGTCGCCAACGAAGGGCAAAAAGCTGAAGAATGCCAGATAGGCTCCGCCATAACGATTAACCCAATGGATAGCGCTCTCAACCTTTTCCTGCTTCACACGCAAATATTTCTCAATCCACTCAACCTTGCCTAGCAAGCCGAGGCAATAATTGGTCATGCCTCCCATCCCGCTTCCAAGCGAGCCTACGATCACGCAGGTCACAACATCAAGCCCCGCAACCATCAGAGCCGCAAACACAGCTTCCGAACCGAAAGGCAATATCGTTGCCGCCAGAAAACAGGCTAAGAACAATCCGAAATATCCGTAGTGAACAAGGAAATCAAGCATAGCATTTTGGGGGGAACAAAATTCTGTTAATAAAAAATCGTAAAGCAAAGATATGAGTATTTCCGATTCTGCAAAATCCTGAGATAATGAAGGCGGCACAGGTTGGCGGCTATAACTTCCGATTCGGATTACGGCGGATGAAGTCCTTCCAGTCCGTGTACTTCTTCTCCGAGCCGAGGCTTTTGCTCTGGAAAAAATGGCAAACGGCAGCCGCCAAGCCGTCGGTAGCATCCAGCTGGGGGAGCATGTTCTCCTTAGGAATATGCAGGAAGCGCTGCAGCATGCCGGCCACTTGTTCCTTCGAGGCATTGCCGTTGCCGGTAATCGACATCTTGATCTTCAGAGGAGCGTATTCGAAAACAGGAACGCCATGCTGCAAGGCCGCTGCTATGGCCACACCCTGAGCCCGCCCAAGCTTAAGCATACTCTGAACATTTTTGCCGAAAAAGGGAGCTTCGATGGCTAACTCCCCAGGACGATATTCGCTGATCAAACCGCTCACACGCTCGAATATCTTGCCCAGACGAAGATAAGGATCAGCATACTTGTCTAATTGCAATACCCCAAGAGCCTCCACCATCGGAGCGCCACCCCTTATCCGCAAAATCCCGTAGCCCATCACAATCGTACCCGGATCAATGCCCATTATCACACGGCTATCGGTCATCGTGCAAGCTGATCTCCTCAAGAATAGTTGCAAAACAAAGGATACGTTCGCCAAAGCGTTCGCGCAAGCGATGCTGAAGCCGCCGCCCATGATCATCGTTCCAGGCATTCAACAGCTCAATGCTGCCCGCATGAAACTGAACAGCATAGCTCTCGCTGTCATCGTTCGGAGTATATAAAACCTTTTTCATGCAAGGATTTGACAGCAATCCGCTGCAGATTGCCTCAGGTATGAAATTGTTCCTGAGATAATCAGCCCCTTCGGTACCAAGCTCTTTGTCGACAAGAAATGTGATGTTATAGAATATCATAATATTTTTTTTTCCGGCAAAGATAAATCAAATTAATCTTCTATATTTGCAGCCGAAAACAAATCCGGGGCATTAGCTCATCTGGCTAGAGCGTTAGACTGGCAGTCTAAAGGTGACGAGTTCGAGTCTCGTATGCTCCACCAAAAAATTAAAAGATAGCCGCAAGAAAAGTTCGAAGAGGAACTAAATTGCGGCTATCTTTTTTTTGTGAGCCTTTCCTAACGTTAGGACAGCTGTCCAAAAAGTCAGGTCATCCTAACGTTAGGAAAGTCCCAGATAATTTTTTTGTAAAGGCCCTAACGTTCGAAAAGCCCGATCCAAAAAAAGTCGGCCTTTTGGAACGTTCCGAAAGCTCAATCCAAAAAAAGTCGGCCTTTTGGAACGTTCGAAAAGCCCAATCCAAAAAAAGTCGGCCTTTTGGAACGTTCCAAAAGCTCAATCCAAAAAAAATCGGCCTTTTGGAACGTTCCGAAAGCCCGAGGAAAAAAAAGTTTTTACAATCCTAACGTTAGGACGCCTTCGCCAGAAAAAATTCAGGCTTTTGGAACGTTAGG
>JAITHO010000099.1 GCA_031279915.1 Tannerellaceae bacterium | reverse complement strand
TCGTTTTTTTGAGCTCGCCGATAAGTTCGGTAGAGAGCGGAGAAAAACATTGCTTGACCGAGCTTCTCGGCAGAGAGGGCCAACGTTGCGCAATTGGGGGTCAAAAGGTAATTCCACCTGGCACATTTCCTCCTGCATGCGCAGTCGCAAAAAGGGCCGTTGAACTTTATTTTGCTCAACGGCCCTTTGTATGTTATATCCGAAGATACTCCCGCAAGGCTTCGACATAGCTCTCAAATGCAGCCAGGCCGAGGGGGGTGAGGCGGCAAACGGTGCGGGGACGCTTGCCGTCGATGAATTTGCGGACGTGAATGTAGCCGGCTGTGGCAAGCTTGTCGAGGTGCACGCTGAGATTCCCCGCCGTCATTCCCGTTTGTTTCCGGATGTACACAAAATCGGCTTCTTCAACCGACAGCAGGATGGATACTATGCCGAGCCGCTGCTGAACATGCAGCATCGGATCCAAATCCTTAAACGCCTTGCCCGACATATCGATTCAGCAAATGACCGGGTACTACAAATCCCGCTGCCATGCAGATGGCAAGCGCCAGGAAGTGGAGGTCGTGCCTGTGCAGGATTGCCGTCAAGATTGCGCACGCCAAGGCTCCGGCCCAGAAGATTGCGCTGCCGTACATGCATGGTTTGAAGCGGCATATCCGTCCGGTTGCAAAGAGCGCCAAGCCCATTACGGTCATGATGATGGGCACGATCAAAACGAAGTGCTCGCCCGCTCCGGATGCTATGGCAAGGGTATAAAAGATGCAGATAATGACGGCAAGACTGATGGTGCAGGCGTTCCAAACGGAGGCAATCATGCTGCCTATTCGGCTCACGACCGGCGCTACGGCTTTGCGGCGGCTCATCAGCATGCTCGCTCCTAAAATGGGGATGCAGAGCGCCCACACGGCATAAACCGCGATGTTCTGGCTACCATATATCTGCACAAGAATGAAGTTGATGATGGCGATTGCGGCTATGGAGTATCCCCAGAGGAGGATGTGATTGCCGCTACCTTTTTGCAGGTCGATCTTAGCCTGATGGATCATCTGGGTGATCAGTTGGAGGCTGTCGTGTTCATTAAACTCTTGGTTCATACTATTGCTGTTTGAAGTTATTAAGATAAAAGGCTCCCCAGAAGGGCTTGTCGGGCGAAGGCTGCTCGCGGCTAAAGAGTTCGGCTGCCTTCCGTCGGCCCTCTGCAATCTGCTCATCGGAGCGTAGCGACTCCGGAAGATATTGGCTGAAATGGGATTTGAAGCAGATCGGCCGTGGATTATCCGGATTGAGCTCCATTGCCTGGTCGTAGAGGGAGATGACGGAGGCGTAATACTTCCGTCCGTTGGTTTGAGGATAGGCAGCAGTCAGTGCAGCGTAGAAGTATGCCTGGAGAGTGGCTACTTCGGAGGCGTCGGCCGCTGGGAAATCCTTGAGCGCATCTATGTGCTTGCGAGCCTCGTTGAAGTACGCCTCCTTACCCGATTGGCAAACATAAGCGATGTGAATATTGCAGAGAGCCGCATAGTATACAGGCATCCATTCCGCAGGATTGGCAGAGGCAAAGCCCTTAAGCTCGACGGCACACTCCTCAAGTGAGCCGATATTCCAAGCAGTATCCAAGCGACAGGCAACAACCATCAACGAATCCTTATAGCCATCGGTGGTTCCAACAACATGAAGCGTCAGGCTAAGGAGAGAGATCATGAGAAAAAACTTTGTTTTCATATAAAAAACAATTAAGAGGTTAATACAAATTTCAATCACTCTGATAATACAAACAGCGGATCCGCATACGAAAGCTTTCTTTAGGCCGCAAAGATAATTTAGTTTGCGAAACAAACCAAATTGCGATTAAAATAAATCTTCGACATCTATTAGAGGAGAAATCTCAGTGGAAGGCTTAATCCCACTTATTCGGACGATGCAGCTCATATCCGTCGGCCAAGGTCAGCATCTCCGGCAGTATGCATGATTCATACAGGGATTGATTGGACAACACCCTCGTGGCGTTGCTCCATTTCTTAAGGTTGAAAGACATTTTGTTGGGAGGAAAACAAGTGATGATCCTATGCGACGGATTAAATGTCCGGATGTGCTCGATGGGCGGGACAAGATCGCTATCGGCGGAGATAAGCAGTGAAGTTGAGCAGTGTTTGTTATATACATCGGCAAGCATGGCTATGGCTATGCGCACGTCGGTTTCCTTTTCCTCGTAGGAATGGATGATGCTTTTGCAAAATGGACAGTGAATGCTTTTGGGCATGTATGTTCCCAAGTGTAGCGTAAATTTTGGGTTCAGCTGGTTGGCCTGGAAGAAAGCATCCTGGCGCATCCGTTTGTCCGGATTAGCTTGCCGGGCAGAGAAATATTTTACTTCGACGAGCTCATGATCCGACGGAAGAAGAGCTTCTGAGAATTTCACCATATCCAGCCAGTAGAATCTCCGCCACTGCTTTGACCGCAGTCCATAGTAGAAATTGAATCCATCTACATAAACGATAGCTTTTTGCTTGTCCATAGTTAAGTGATATTGGTAAAAAAAGCCCCCTCTGTAATTGGAGGGGGCACCTTCATCTCCCGATTGAAGGGGCACAAATTCTAAAAAAATGCCTCCTCTGTAATTGAGGGGGCGCCTTCATCTCCCGATTGAAGGGCTACGTGGCTGCAAAGATATACGCATTTCCGAAATCTGCAACACTAAGCTGCGTGTAGCATCAGGGGGGAAGCAAGGCAAATTGCCCGTTAGGGCATCTATATCAATAGAAAGCACGTCCTGTATGCACTTTCTACGTAGGGGATACACATTAATATATATGCTGTGCATCCCCTACGGGGAAGTTGGTGGACTTGGATGGCATATTTCTATTGATATGAATGCCCTACGGGCAACCTGGCTCGCGATTATTTGTAATCGGTGCACATTATGTACCTAAACGAATAGCGACAGATTACAAAGCGGCGTGAGCCTGGGTATCATTCCTTCTTTCTTGACGTGATATTTTTAAGGTTTGCCCTCAGGGGGAAGCTTGGGCTTATTGAATGGATTACATTACATCGAATTTGCTTGAGAAAGATCTGCCTTGCGCTATTGAAGGATAGGGGAGTTCGGCGCGAATTATCCTCGCATGAAGTCTCTTTTCTTGCTGACATTACGTCAGTCAAGATCCATCGGCACTTCGTTTGTACCGCTTCATGCAAATAATAATATAGAAAGGAGAAGTTCAATTATGAATTTAAATCAGTTTACCATCAAATCGCAGGAGGCTATTCAGCAGGCTGCACAGTTTGCTATCGAAGGAGGTCAGCAGGCTATTGATACTGCACATCTGCTGAAGGCTGTCATTGCTACGGGCGAGAGCGCTAGCGCCTTCTTGCTCCAAAAGCTGGGAGTTAATATTGCCCAACTGAATAGAACGATCAATGCTCGCATCGCTTCCGCGCCTAAGATTTCGGGCGGCGGAGAGCCTTATTTGGCATCGGATTCGAATGCTGTTGTGCAGAAGGCTCTGGCTTATTCAACGCAGGCTGGCGACAAATACGTTGCGCTCGAGCATCTGCTGCTGGCTCTGCTGACCGAGAGCGGCACGGCTTCGCAGCTGTTGAAGGATGCCGGCGTTAGCGAAAAAGAGTTCCGGCAGGCCATTGACGAACTCAGAAAAGGCGCCAAAGTGACTAACCCGTCGGCTGAAGAGACCTACGACGCTCTCGGACGATACGCTGTCAACCTGAACGAGCGCGCACGAAACGGCAAGCTCGACCCTGTAATCGGACGCGACGATGAAATTCGACGCATACTCCAAATCCTTAGCCGACGCACAAAAAACAATCCTATTCTCATAGGCGAACCGGGCGTTGGCAAAACGGCTATTGCCGAAGGACTGGCTCACCGGATCGTCAGGGGCGATGTGCCCGAGAATCTCAAGTCGAAGCAGATATTTTCGCTCGACATGGGAGCGCTCATAGCCGGAGCCAAGTACAAGGGCGAATTTGAGGAGAGGCTGAAGGCGGTTGTTAACGAGGTTATCGGTTCTGAAGGCGAGGTCGTTCTCTTTATCGACGAGATTCACACCCTCGTTGGCGCAGGCAAAAGCGAGGGAGCTATGGATGCGGCTAACATCCTCAAACCTGCTCTGGCTCGCGGAGAACTCCGAGCTATCGGGGCTACAACTCTTGAGGAGTACCAGAAGTATTTCGAAAAGGACAAAGCCCTGGAGCGACGATTCCAGATCGTAATGGCCGACGAACCTAGCGAAACCGACAGCATCTCTATCCTACGCGGACTGAAGGAACGCTACGAAAATCACCACAAGGTACGCATCAAAGACGACGCCATCATCGCAGCCGTGAAGCTATCCTCGCGCTATATCACCGACCGATTCCTCCCCGACAAGGCCATCGACCTCATGGACGAAGCTGCCGCACGATTGCGCATACAGGCCGACTCCGTGCCCGAATCGCTCGACGAAATAAGCCGACGAATCGCCCAGCTTGAAATCGAACGCGAAGCCATCAAGCGAGATAACGATACGGATAAACTCGAATCCCTACACCGCGAAATTGCCGACCTCAAGGAGCTCGAACGAAAACAAAAGGCTCAATGGGAAAGCGAAAAGGAGCTGGTGAACCGTATTCAACAAAATCGCGCCGACATTGAAAATCTCAAATTCGAAGCCGAACGGGCCGAACACGAGGGCGACTACGGCAAGGTGGCCGAGATTAGATACGGCAAAATCAAGGCTAAGGAAAGCGATAACGACGACATACAAGCCCGACTGCGAATAATGCAAGGAGCATCGGCTATGATAAAGGAGGAGGTGGATGCCGACGACATTGCCGACATCGTTTCGCGATGGACTGGCATCCCCGTCGGAAAAATGATGCAAAGCGAGCGCGACAAGCTGCTATCGCTCGAAGACGAACTCCACCGCCGGGTGGTTGGGCAGGAGGAAGCCATTGCCGCCGTTGCCGATGCCGTCAGACGCAGTCGAGCGGGAATGCAGGATCCAAAAAGACCCATCGGTTCCTTCATCTTCCTCGGCCCCACCGGAGTGGGCAAAACCGAGCTGGCAAAGGCCCTGGCCGAATGTTTGTTCGATGACGAAAACATGATGACCCGCATCGACATGAGCGAATACCAGGAAAAGTTCAGCGCATCAAGGCTCATCGGAGCGCCTCCGGGATACGTGGGCTACGAAGAGGGCGGACAGCTAACCGAGGCTATCCGCCGAAAACCTTACTCTGTTGTGCTTTTTGATGAGATCGAACAAGCGCACCCCGACGTGTTCAACATCTTGCTGCAAGCCTTAGACGACGGTCGGCTGACCGACAACAAGGGCCGCACGGCAAACTTCAAGAACTGCATTATTATAATGACAAGCAATCTTGGCTCGCAGCTTATACGCGAAAATTTCGAGAAGATGAACAGCGGAAATCGCGAGCAAGTGGAGGAACAAACGCGCAGCCAGGCCCTCGATCTGCTGAAGAAAAGTCTGCGACCGGAATTTCTTAACCGCATCGACGAGATCATAGTGTTCGCTCCCCTCAGCGAGGCCGAAATTCAGAGCATCGCCGCCATGCAGCTCGAAGCCGTGGCACGAATGCTCGAAGCCGAAGGCGTTCGCCTGAGCTTCACCGATCGCGCCGTTGCCTGCCTTGCCTCCGAAGGCTTCGACCCGCAGTTTGGAGCCCGACCCGTCAAGCGAGTTATCCGCAAGCGCGTCCTCAATGAGCTGGCCAAGGAGCTGCTGTCGGGCAAAATCGACAGAAGCCGAGAGATAAAAGTGGATGTGGTCAACGGCCATGTAGCCTTCGATAATTGAATCTGTACCTAAATTCCTCTAAACAAAAAAGGCCGCTAATTAGCGACCTTTTTTTGCTTATGGAGAACTTCTAATAATTAGATTTTTCAAGGCTTGCGACAGAGGTAAAAGCGGAGTTTACTTTAGTAAATGAGCATTTTGCCGACGGAGCGTAACGCAGAAAAAGCAATTATTAGAAGTTCTCTTATTTACGTATCCCAAGCTCTTTGATGATTGCTCTATATCTCTCAATGTCGATTTTGATCAGATAGTTCAGCAATCGACGGCGTTTGCCGACAAGCATCTTCAGAGAACGCTCGGTGGCGTAATCCTTGTGATTGATTTTCAAATGACCGGTGAGGTGGGAGATCCGGTAGGTAAACAATGCGATTTGGCTCTCTGGGGAGCCGGTGTCTGACGACGATTTGCCGTACTTTTCAAAGATTTCTTTCTTTTTGGTTGGATCGATATACATGATTCGAATACTTTAATAAATTAATACTATGTTATTGAAGCGGTCGCAAAGGTATTGCTTTTTTTCTGATTACCGAATTTCGACAATGCCGGCTAAATCTTATTTTGAGGTGCTACGAAAAATATTTAGCCATGCGGAAGTAGAAAAACTCTCTGTCCCTTGTTCCTTGATTTATCATGATGAATCGTTGTATCCTGCTGTTAATACTT
>JAITHO010000087.1 GCA_031279915.1 Tannerellaceae bacterium | reverse complement strand
GTCGCGGGAAAATGCCATCTGGGACAAATTGTCAGACTAAAGTCACGGGAAAATGCCATCTGGGACAAATTGTCAGACTAATGTCGCGGGAAAACGCCATTTGAAACAAATCGCGACAGGGAAGTCACGGGAAAACGCCATCTGAAACAAATCGCGACAGGAAAGTCGCGGGAAAACGCCATCTGAAACAAATCGCAGCTGCGGGCGAAGGGCGATAGCGGCATTCAGCAAAGCCATCCATAAACAAAAAAGCCGCGGGGATCACTCCCGGCGGCTCCAATATAAATAATTATACACTAAGTTGGATCGGTATAAGCATTCAATGTTTTTTCGAACAGGGCTATTGCATCCTGCATTGTGCCTTTAAACTCGCCGCCGGCAGCGTTTTTGTGGCCTCCGCCGTTGAATCCGGTAGCGGCAAACTCGTTGCACGGGAAGTTGCCTGACGAGCGCAGCGATACCTTGATGTTTTCGGGATCCTCGCGGAGGAAGGCCGAGAAGATTATGCCGTCGATGCTCAGGGGCATGTTGACGAAGCCCTCGGTGTCGCCGGTGGTGTATCTAAATCGCCTCAAATCTTGTTGGGTGAGGGTGATCAGTGCGGTATGGCTCTTGGGGTAGATCTTCATCTTTTCGTATAGCACGTAGCCCATCATGCGCATGCGATTCTCGGAGTAAACCTGGTTGACGCGGCGGTATATCTGATCTTTGTCGATTCCCTTGCGGATAAGATTCTCGATGATGGTGTAGATTTCCGGATGATTGGAGTTGAAGGTGAAGGCTCCCGTGTCAGACATCATTCCGGTGTAGATAGCCTCCGCTGCCGGCTTGCTGAGGAGGTCGTACATTCCCATCCGGCAGATTAATCGGAAGATCATCTCGCTTGTTGACGAGATCTGCGGATATGACATCGTGACCCTGCAAAAGTCTTCGGGATTGAGATGATGGTCGATCATCACCCGTCGGGCTTCGGTTGCAACGAGTGCGGAGGCCAGCTTGCCCACTCGGCGGGGCTCGTTGAAGTCGAGGCAAAACACAACGTCGGCGTCCCTGATCAGATGCTCGGCAAAGTCGGGGTATCTGTCGTGCATAACGATGTCTCGCGATCCGGAGAGCCATTTATAATATGCAGGGAAGTCGTTCGGAGCGATGACGTGCACCTTGTCTTTCCCCAATGTTCCCAGGAAATGGAATAGGCCGAGCGAGGAGCCGATAGCGTCGCCATCAGGAGCGGAGTGGATAACGATGGCAAAGGAGGAGCCCTTTTCAATGTATTTTTTCGCTTTCCGTATTTCGTCTTCTTTTATGATTTTAGATAGAAGCATAATTATGTGATTTTAAATTTTTCCCAAATGTACGGAAATTTCAGAGATAGGATATTGACATCTTTCACTCCCCAATCCTCAGTTCGTATCTTCCGGCGTCGAGGTCGAGGCGGATGGAGCCTTCCTCAGCGGCAAGGTTTTCGGGCTTAGCGTCGGGCTTGTTTGGCTGGATGAGCTGCACGGCCTTGCCGGAGGGGATTGGGACTTCGATCCGGAAATCGCCCGTGGAGCAGATGGCGATGCAGCAATCCGATTGGCGTCCGACTGAGATGGATGCCTTGGCCGCTATCCTTTGAATGGATAATCCTCCGGCTTCGATTCGATTGCCTTTCAGCAGAACGATATTCGCGGGCTGGCCGTCCGACAGGCAAACGATAGCTTCGGATCCGTCGAAGAGGATGCCCTCATGATCGACAATAGTGTCTGAAGGCGCCGAGAAGATGTGCGTCGTCCTCTGCGATTCGTGTACGCTGATGCCAACGAATCCTCCTCCTTTACCGAAATAGCTGACCCTCTCGATCGTAGGACGGGCATCTACTTCGCGGGCGGAATATATGGCGGCAAACGGTCGACGCCATGCCTCCCCTGTTTGCCGAACAACGAGCGTTGGCAGCGGCTGCCCTATCAGTTCGGCGGGAACTGATCCGCTAACGAAGGCATTCGACTTGGGAGCTTCGGCCAGGATAAGCGATCGGCCTTGCTGGCCCTGCATCCAAAGGTCGAGCGTTATGCCCGGACTATCCTTCAGGTCGGTGTAGAATCGGGCGATGAAGTCGGATGAGTAACCAACGGCCCTCTCGTTGCTGAAGTAGTCGTATCCCTTCAGATAGCCGCCAAGCGACGAAAGCATGTCGGCAGGGCTCATCGCTATCTGCGATTGGCTCGAACCGTCGAGGAGCATTGCTCTGTGGCCTGCGTTATGGAAGAAGTAATCGTGCATCTTGTCTGCTCCGTCATTACGCGCCGAGCGGAAAATATCGAACACAAAACTCTCATCGCTCATCGTCCTCACAATGCCAGCGAAGCGTTCTTGCCTTGAATTGGTTCGGGGCTCTACGAATCCCACAAGCGCGCAGGTGGCGACGTCGGTTGGCGTCAAGTTCTCTCCAGGACTTGGATAGGATGCCAGGAGTTCATAGGGATGATTGGAGCGCATCATTCCGTAGTCGGAAATGCCGTCAACGCACACGGTATTGTGCGACGGGAAGCGGGCGTAATATTCCTGGTTGTCACGGGTGCCGTAGGTTTCGCCGTAAGAGCTTTCGGGGCCCAGCGGCAGTCCTTTTAGGAATAATTCCATGGAGATTCCGTTCGCGTGAGCGTGATTTCCGTAGGCGCCGGTGAGGGTTATGGCAGAGTTATATTGATTGGGCAGACCGTTCCTTTGAATGAGCCAGCTGACATTGGGGGCATAGAACATACTGTTCTGAAAGCTATCGTAAGCCTTGATGTTATCAGCGGAAGCAATCGGTTGGTCAACGTAGAATATCATTGGGAAGAGCCCCGTGTTGGCGGCTCTATTGTATGCTCCGTCGGCAGTCAAGCGGTTGATTACGGCGGAGACGGCCTGTTCGTTCTCTCTTTCGCCGTACTTGCGATAAATGGCAGCCAGCATCTCGTATATGTGCGGGTTTAGGCTCGAATATTTGGCGTCGCCAAAGGCCGTCACTCGTCCGTTAGGAAGTAGATACTGCAAAGCGGCCATGGCAGCCTTGCGGATAATAGGAAATTCATCGAGCAGCCTGTTGTTCTCTGCATTCTCAATCAAACTTATTATGTCGAGCATATCGTTGCATACGCTCATTGAGTAAGACGCCGATTCGGGCCACATTCCGTTCTCCTGATCATAAATCTCGCTCATAACCTCCTTGAGAGCGAATTGGCGTATGCTGGTTTTGTTCATGATCTCGTTGAGATAAAACTGTCGGCCCTTGCGATCGGGATACTGCGAATCGTTTTCGAGGGCAAGAGCTATGTATGCGATGAACCGCGCCTGAAATATATTCCAGTTATTATCGGGAACTCCGTAGAGGATTTCCTGGTCGGCCCATCGCTTAAAGACGCTTGTTATAGCCTCAAAATCGGCTCCCCGCTTCTTCAGATATTTATAGAGGAAATCGTAGCAAACGGCAAGCTGCGGAATCATATTGTCGAGAATAACCTCGAACGTGGCTAATCCCATCAAATGGCTGTCAGCATAATCCTCAAGCGCGAAGGGTTCTCGCCGGTGATGCATACCATATATATATGTAGTGAAAATGTCGTAAGCGAAGACGGCATATTTATCTTCTCCGCTATACCAATGCATGAAAGCAGCGGCGGCAGCCATTCTCAGGATCCGCTCGTTCATGGGGCCTATCATCCGTCCGGTTTTGGAAGGATGCACCCATTCCCAGGGCTGTTCGGGCTTTTTGCGGTTTTGGAGATACATTCCTTGGCCGTCCATGTATGG
The DNA here is from genome assembly GCA_031279915.1 of Tannerellaceae bacterium. Taxonomy (GTDB): domain Bacteria; phylum Bacteroidota; class Bacteroidia; order Bacteroidales; family Tannerellaceae; genus DFXE01. The sequence goes on along the minus strand of JAITHO010000087.1, from coordinate 7,563 downwards.
GCGGGTGTCTTCCAGCGAAGGCATGAGGTAGTCGGTTGCTCCGTCGCGATGTCCGGCGAATTTTACTGTCGGTACGGGAGCTCGTCCGCTTCCGTGACTGAATGCATGGCCTTTCACATAGATCCTTACGTAGCAGGAATCCCAATACATCTGCAGCCGCGATACAATCCACTCCGGATCGCTTTGATGACGGTCGACGTAAGGCTCAATCTGCTCCTTGATTTTCTCGAACGATTGCCCGACCCATTCCGTTGATTCGATTCTTTCCTTGAGCTGAGCTTTCTTTTCGTCTGTTATATATATGCGCGGGTGATGGCTATGCTGCGAGCATCCGGATACTATAAATATGAGGAGGGCTAAAAGGATATTTGTACGCTTCATGGCTGGGACTTTTGTTTAATGAGTGAGGATGAACTTGTAGTCGTGATTGTCTTCGTCATAGAGGAACCTGCGGATGCGGTCATCCTGAAATTTTGTGGCCGCTATCTTAGCGAGATTGACAAATCCGGATGGATCGAAGGGCTTGATCTGTTGGAACGTCCACTCGGCCTCTCGTGCAGCGTAGGGCATCATCCAGAAGAAAGCATTGCGGATGGATTGCCCTTCGGCGCCGGCGAATCGCCATAAATCTACGCCGGCCACGTCGCCCATAGCCGCCAGCTCGAAGAATCCCGTGAGATTCATGAGCGAATAATTCCACGACAGCGTTCGGGCTAGTTCGTGAGGCTGACTTCCGTCGGGCTTGATCTGCTTCGAGATGCGGTCAGTCGTAACCGTCGTGAGTATGCGAGCCGCCTCCGCGTTTTTGCCGATGAAAAGCGATAGCGCTACGGTTTGGACGTCGTAATAGGTACCGTGATTGTTATGCTCGTCGGCCTCGTCGAGTCCGATCGAACTTGTTTGCATCCAGCTCAAAAACTCAGCGCACCAGATTCGGAGGTCGATGTATACATCAACGGGCAATCCCTCCGATAATCGCAAGATTTGTATGGCATCAACTAAATAGGCAATTCCGCGCGTATCGATCAGTCCTATTCCCCGTCCCTCGGTTATGCCCGGGATAGCCTGTCCGTACTTCAAGTTAGGATGCATTTTGGTAGAATCTTTGATGAACCAGGCTTTCAACAAATCCATAGCCTTATCCGAATATTTCCGCTCCCCCGTATAAAAGTGCGCCAGTGCAAGCGTCTGAACGTCCTCCACAAGCGCTTTAAAGAACTCGGCATCCTTGATGGCATGTCGTTCGGGATTCGTTTCGCCGTCGCGTCGAACGTATGGCAGCCCGTCGGCTTTTGCAGGATCCGGCCACCAGTATGGGCCCACGCTCATGAAGTCGCGTTTGTCGCCGCTCGGCGGAGTTTTATCTTTGAAAACTACGGAATAAGGCCCGCTATTAAGAGCTGCGTCGGCATCATGCAGCAGATGATCCATCATGTGTAGGATATCAGCATCGCCAGCCGCCATCCTCTGTTTATTAGCAAGTAGCGCCTCTTTTTTGATAATGAAGGGCGCAGGCGCTTGATTCTCGATTGTTTGGGCTTTGCATACCAATCCGCAAAATACAATGAGTGAAATGATAATCGTTGTTTGAGCTTTCATGCTTTAATGGTATTAATGTTTTAAAAGTTGGAAGCACAAATATATCACAATCGCCCAAAAATTTTCCGGAGGCGATGATGCGATCAAGGATGCTCCCCTCCAAAAAATCTCCTGTGAGCCAAACCAAGCCCCCGCAAGCTTGCCGAGCAGATAAGCATCTAAGCGCACAATCATAGTTTCAAAATCATATCTTTGACAACAAAAAAAATTATCAAATGAGCAATATCCCCGATTTCAAAAAGATAGCGCTGAAAGATACTTCTTTCGCCAATTTGATGAACAAGCGCATCTACAACGTGCTGCTTATCGCCACCAAATACGACGCCTTCATGCTGGAAGACGACGGCCGGGTCGACGAGCAGATCTTCAACGAATACATCTCTCTGAACCTTCGCTATCCGCCGCGCTTCAAGCAAGTCGCATCCGAAGAAGAGGCCCTGGCCGAGCTCGCCCACCGGCATTTTGAGCTCATAATCTGCATGCCGAACATGGACAACAGCGACATTTTCGCCGCCGCACGCGAAATCAAGAACCGGTACGCGCACATTCCCATCGTGGTGCTCACCCCATTCTCGCGCGAAGTAAGCAAGCGCGTTGGCGAAGAAGATTTGAGCGCCATCGACTACGTTTTCAGCTGGCTGGGCAACTCGGAGCTGCTCATTGCCATCATCAAGCTTGTGGAAGATAGCATGAACGTTGCCGACGATACCGCCAGCGTTGGCGTCCAAACCATATTGCTGGTTGAGGATTCCATCCGCTTTTATTCATCGGCTCTGACCCATCTCTACCGTTTTGTGCTCGAACAAAGCCGCGAATTTGCCAAGGAAGCCCTCAATGCCCATCAACGAACGCTACGGATGCGAGGCCGTCCAAAGATTCAACTTGCGCGCAATTACAGGGAGGCGGTGGAGATATTCGACCGTTATAAGGATAATATTTTGGGGATAATATCCGATATGAGCTTCTTGCGCGACGGGATTAAAGATCAGTTTGCAGGATATATGTTTGGGAGATATGTGAGGAAGAGCGGGCTGGTTATTCCCTTTATCCTCCAGTCGTCGGAATCGAGCAACGATGCTTATGCGGCCCAACTGTCGGCGGCTTTCATCGACAAAAACTCCAAGAGCTATCCCCAGGATTTGCGGAAGGCGATTACCGACGGCTTCGGCTTTGGCGATTTCATCATTATCAATCCTCATACCCGCGAGGAAGTTATGCGGATAAAAGATCTGAAGGATTTACAAACCAAGGTTTTTAAGATACCCGATGAATCGCTGGTATATCATCTCGGACAGAATCATTTTTCGCGATTCTTTTATTCTCGTGCGATGTTTCCTCCGGCCGAAATTCTGAAGGATGTGGATGTGAGCGATTATAAAGATATGGAGGAGGCTCGTAGCTTAATCTTCGACTTGATTGTTCAATACCGGCGGATGAAGAACTCGGGCATCGTTGCCGTCTACCAAAAAGAGCGCTTCGACGAGTACAGCAACTTTGCCCGGATAGGCGAGGGATCGCTCGGAGGCAAAGGTAGAGGGCTCGCATTTATCGGAGCTCTGCTGAAGCTCTATCCCGATCTGGATCGACCCGACTTCACGGTGACCATACCCAAAACTGTTGTGATTTGCACCGACGTTTTTGACGCCTTCATGGAAGCGAACGACCTCTATTCCGTTGCCCTTAGGGAAGCCGACGACGAAACCATACTGCGGTATTTCCTGCGAGCCTCGCTCCCCATGTCGCTCATCGAAGATCTGATGGCCTTCTTCGACGTAGTGAAAGGACCGGTAGCCGTGCGATCCTCAAGCCTGCTCGAAGACTCGCACTATCAGCCCTTCGCCGGAATATACGCCACCTATATGATTCCGAAGCAAGCCGATAATTACGAGATGCTCCGCAACATCAGCAACGCTATCAAAGGCGTCTACGCATCTGTTTTCTATAAAGACAGCAAGGCATATATGACGGCAACCTCCAATCTGATTGATCAGGAGAAGATGAGCATCATTTTGCAGGAGCTCGCCGGTTCGGCATGGCCGTCGGGATTCTATCCAAGCTGCTCCGGCGTGGCTCGGTCGCTAAATTTTTATCCCATCGGCAAGGAAAAGCCCGAAGACGGCGTAGCCAACATCGCTCTCGGCATCGGGAAGTACATCGTCGACGGCGAGAAAACTCTCCGATTCTCGCCACGTTATCCCAAGAACATCCTCCAAACCGGATCGCCCGAATACGCTCTGCGCGAAACCCAAACCCGATTCTACGCCCTCGACCTCAAGGCTCCGCTATCCGACGGAATGCCCGTTGACGACACCTTCAATCTCCTCCGCTTACCGATTAAAACGGCCGACAGCGACGGATCGCTCAAGTACATAGCCTCCACCTATAATGCCGATGACAACCACATCCGCGACGGATATTATCCCGGCGGACGCAAGATAATCTCCTTCGCCAACATCCTCAGCCACGATATGTTCCCCCTCGCTCCAACGCTCGACCGCATCCTCAGCATCGGCCAAACAGAGATGGGTCGGGGCGTGGAGATAGAATTTGCCTTCAACATCGACCCCTCCAACCCTCGCCGAGCCACCTTTTACATCCTGCAGATTCGCCCCATCGTTGACAACAAATCCGTGATGGACGAAGATCTTGCCGGCATTGATCCGGCTTCCACTTTGCTCTACTCTCGCCAGGCGCTGGGTCACGGCATCATAAGCGACGTCAGCGACGTGATATACGTGAAATCCGGATCCTTCGACTCGGCCCGCAATCCCTCCACCGCCAAGGAAATCGAGCAGCTGAACCTCGGATTCACCGGCATCGATCGCGGATACATACTTGTTGGCCCCGGACGCTGGGGCAGCAGCGATCCATGGCTCGGCATACCGGTTAAATGGCCGCACATCTGTAACGCGCGTCTGATTGTGGAGGAAGGCTTAGAGAGTTACAGGGTAGAACCCAGCCAGGGAACGCACTTCTTCCAGAACCTCACATCGCTCGGCGTTGGATATTTCACCATCAATCCGTTCCGCAAAGACGGATGGTTCGACGAAGCCTTGCTGAACAACATGCCGGCTCTTGCCGAAACCGACAGCCTAAGGCACGTTCGCTTCGATTCGCCTCTGCTGATCAAGATGGATGGCAAAAAAGGCCTGGGAGCGGTGGTGAGAACGGATCTTTAGCTTATATTTGGCCGGGAATAAAATCTAATATTTGAAACAACATAATTATACTACTGTCATGAAACGAACTTTCAAACTTTCAAACTTTCAAACTTTCAAGCTTTCCGCAATTACACTCTCATTATGGCTTGCATGCGCCTGCCTGTCCATGGGCCAAAATCGCATAGACGGTTGTGTGCGCGACGAATCTGGCAGAGCTCTGGCCAATGCCGAAGTATATTTATCGCAGAATGATTCGCTCTCGGCCGGAGTGATCACCGACCGCAAGGGATGCTTCTCGCTATCGCTCGAGGCTGGGCAGTATGTGCTGCATGTTTCGCATCTGGGCTATGAAACTTACATGGATACTATTGCCTTGCAGGCCAACCTGAGTTTGGAGGCGATAGTTCTGGGCGAGGAGGCTCTGGCGCTCGACGAAGTAGCCGTCAGCGCCGACAGGCGTTTGCACGAAACGCGGCTGAACCGGAATATCTTCAACGTTCCCTCGCGCACCAAAAGGGCTGCCACGGATGCGTTTCAAATCCTCTCGCAGGTTCCGTCGCTGATAGTGGACGGCGAGCGAGGAGTTTCGCTGGTTGGTTCGGATAACACAATCGTGATGGTAAATCACGTGAAGCGCAGCGCCGACTTCCTCCGAACGCTGAGGCCGGAAGATATAGACCGCATCGAAGTAGTACGCAATCCGGGAGCCTACTATGCATCCAAAAACATCGACGGCATAGTCGACATCATCACCAAAGCGCCGGTGGGAGGGCAGAGCCTTTATGCCTCGCTGCAATTGAATCCGCAATTACGGTACACCAATTACAGTGCAGGATATACGCGGGTGAGCGATAAATGGAACCTGTCGCTGTCGGGCTCCAATTTCTCCTTTAAGGAAGAAAACCGCGACTTCCGTCTGGAGCGCGACGCGGATAGCAACGGAGCCACGTATCATACCGAAAGATGGGCCGACAAGCAGAGGTTCAGGATGCAATCCCCCGTTATCTCGCTATCGGCCGACTATCTGCCATCGCCCAAGGACTTCTTCACCATTAATACGAGCTACATCTATTCTCCTATGTCGAACACAATGCCCTACAACGGCTTTGTATCGGTCGACAATCAAAAGCTATACGACTTCGAGGCCTTGAACGACAGCGAGAGCAAATTCAGCAGCTATAAGGCCAATGCCTATTATCAGCACGATTTCAGCTCCAATCGCAGCCTCAGCATAGAAGCCGATTTTGGCTCTGTCGGGAATAATTCGAGCAGTATTTACCGAGAATCGAGCCAATCCGGAGGCCCCGCTTATGAGAACGTACTGACGGAAGACGACCGCAACAGCTCGCTGGATGCACAAGCCAACTACCGCCACAAGCTCGACAAGCTGCAATGGGAAGGCGGCTATCGCATCTATTGGCAGCAGAGCAACATCAACAGCCTGATAAACGGAACGTCGGGCGCCATGAAATACGTCGAATGGAGAAATAATCTCTATCTAAACCTGCTTGGACAATGGGGCGAGAAGTGGGTCTATCAAGCAGGCATCGGCCTCGACCTGGTTCGGACGGATGTGAACAGCCAATACCGCAATCGATTCAACGAACTAACCCCTAACGCCATGCTGCGCTACAACATCAACGCTAAGCACAACATCAGCCTCGACTTCCTGCGAACCCGGCAAAGCCCAGCCTATTCAATGCTCAACCCCAGCCCAAGCTTTCTGGATACAACGCGCATAGTTAAGGGCAATCCCATGCTCACGCCCTACTATCTGAATCGCCTGCGCCTGAGCTACGAATGGATGCACAGCAAGTTCTACATCTGGATGAGCGTGCAATATCGCGTGACCAACGGATACGTCAACCAGCTATCCGCCATAGACGACCAAGGCGTGCTGCACGTAACCTTCGCCAACACCGCCCGCAACACCGCCCTGCGCTTTATGCTTAACCCATCGCTCAACCTGCTGCCCGGATGGGGAGTGCAGATCAACGCCTCCATGGAGTATCGCATGTTTGAAGACCCTCAGCAAAAGCAGCTCAACAAGAATTATTGGGAGCCGAACATATTTCTGTTCAGCTGGTACAATTACAAGCGCTGGTCGGTCACCCTTAACGGAATCCCTGTCAAAATCCGCATCCCCAACATGACCGGATACTCCACATACATCAACGAAAGCCAGCTGGAGATATCCTACCGCATAAACAACAACTGGAGCGTGAACGGCGGCGCCAGATATTTGGCCGTGGCGATGGAGAATCTGGGCAGTACCCGTACCGACGGCTATTCGGAGTTCTACCGCGACACCAAAACCGACAGGCGCTGGCGAGTGCTGCTCGGCGTGAATTACAGATTCCAAAAAGGCAAACAGAAAGGCTACAAGCAAAAAAGCAGCAAGACTTATGAGGATCAAGTGAGCCGAGACAAGGAAGTGTATTGATGCGGATAAAATACAATTAGATTGTTCAGGGCTTATAACTCCCCACTCGCCCTATTCGTAATCGGCCAGGAAGTAACGAGCCTTAATGCAACGATCGGATTTTGCAAAAAAATTAGAGGAGGGAATCCTCAAAAGTCACCTCCTTGTTTTTTCGAATCGTTTTTAGACACTGGCAGGACAAAAATAAGGTACCGGAAAATCGATTTTCCGATGCCAGGACGAAACATCCGGAGCCGGAAAATCGATTTTCCGATGCCAGGACGAAACATCCGGAGCCGGAAAATCGATTTTCCGATGCCAGGACGAAACATCCGAAGCCGGAAAATCGATTTTCCGATGCCAGGACGAAACATCCGGAGC
>JAITHO010000041.1 GCA_031279915.1 Tannerellaceae bacterium | reverse complement strand
TTGTATCCCTTGTTTTGCATCCCCACCTGAAACAAAACCTCTTCGATGCGCTCTTCGATGCGCGCACGGTCTCTCCATCCGGTTGCTTCGAGCACAAATCCGAGATTACTGTAAACCGTGCGATCCATCAGGAGCTGGAAGTCCTGGAAGACAATTCCCAGCTTTCGTCGCAGGTATGGAATTTCTTTGGAGCGGATTTTGAGCAGGTTGAAGTCCATCACCTGCGCCCATCCGCGCTCTATTGGCGCCTCGCAGTAGAGGGCCTCGAGGAAGGTGGTTTTGCCGGATCCGACTTTTCCGATGATATACACGAACTCGCCGTTCTGGAGTTCAAAATAGGCCTCGTGGAGGATAAAGTTGTCGCCCCGCCTGATGGTTATGTTGCGCATCCTCAGCAGAGGTTCTGACTGAAAAGTATTCATATTGCTGATTATTTATGTCGTTTTTTCAAGTCTTGGGCGATATGGTCGAGGCTGAATCCTTTGGCGGCGAGCAGTACGATGAGGTGGTAGAGCAGGTCGGAGGCTTCGCTCAGGAGGCCTTCGTCGGTTCCGTTGGTTGCTTCGATAAGAGTTTCGACAGCTTCTTCGCCAACTTTCTGAGCCATTCGGTTAATGCCTTGCGAGAAAAGCGAAGTCGTATAGGATCCTTCCGGCATCTCCTCCTTCCGCTTTGCGATAAATTCCTGGAGATATTGTAGGAAAAAGATGCCGGCCTGATTTTCTTCACCGAAGCAAGTGTCAGAGCCGGTATGGCAAACGGGGCCGTTCGGTCGGGCCTTAACGAGCAATGTGTCGTGGTCGCAATCGCAAAGTATATCGACCAGGTCGAGCGTATTGCCGCTCGTTTCGCCCTTCATCCAGAGGCATTGCCGCGAGCGGCTGAAGAAAGTAACCTTCCCCGTTTGTCGGGTAGCTTGCAGAGCTTCCTCGTTCATGAATCCGAGCATCAGCACCTTTCCGCTGAGACTGTCTTGCACGATTGCGGGCACGAGGCCTTTGTTTTTTTCAAAATCAATAATCATAGTCTTACGTTTATTCCTTCGTTATGTAAATATTGTTTTAAGTCTTTTATGCTGATTTCGCCGAAATGGAATACTCCGGCGGCCAATGCAGCTTCGGCCTCTCCCTTGGCGAAGGCGTCGCGGAAATGTTCCATGGCGCCGGCTCCTCCGGAGGCTATGACGGGGATGCTGAGGGCGGAGGCTAAGCGGGCCAGGGCTTCGTTGGCATATCCGGTTCGCACGCCGTCGTGGTTCATGCTGGTGAAGAGGATCTCGCCGGCGCCTCGACTTTGGGCTTCGGCGGCCCATTCGAAGAGCCCGCGCTCGGTGGGGATTCGTCCGCCGTTCAGATAGCATCGCCATTCACCGTTGTCCTCGCATCGGGCATCGATGGCCACAACGCATACCTGCACTCCGTAGTTGGAGGCGATTTCGTCAATAAGCTCAGGCCGGCGAAGCGCTGCGGAGTTGACCGAAACCTTATCCGCTCCGGCATTCAGCAGCCTGTCGACGTCGGCCAGCTCATTGATGCCTCCTCCAACGGTGAAGGGAATGTTGAGGCGTGCGGCCACCTTCCGAACGAGCTCGGCAAAGGTTTTGCGTCCTTCGTGCGAGGCGGTGATGTCGAGGTAAACGAGCTCGTCGGCTCCGTCGCGGCTATACTTGGCTCCGAGCTCCACAGGGTCGCCAGCTTCGCGCAGATCCACGAAGCGAACGCCTTTGACGGTGCGACCATCCATAACGTCGAGGCAGGGAATAATTCTTTTTGCAGGCATATAGCTGATAAGTTAGTCGGTTCGTTCGGTAAATCTAACAAGATCCTTCAAGGCAATCCGGCCTTCATATAATGCCTTGCCTATAATCACGCCTTCAATGGAAGCCTCCTCCAGCTTTTCGATATCGGCTATGCTGCTAACTCCCCCGCTGGCGATGATATACAAGGCAGGCATGGCCTTTTGTATCTCCTTATACATCTGCAGCGATACTCCCTGCAGCATTCCGTCGGCGGAGATATCGGTGCTTATCACCTTGGCAACGCCTTTCTCATGCCAGGATGCGATGAAGGGAAGGAGCTCTATGGAAGTCGTTTCCTCCCATCCGCCTACGGCAATCATTCCGGCTCGGGCATCGGCTCCGAGTATTATTCGATCGCTGCCGTATCGCTTGAGCCATGCGGCAAAGGTGTCGGGCTTTCTGACGGCAATGCTTCCGCCGGTTACCATCCGCGCTCCGCATTCGAAGGCTACGGCAAGGTCGGCATCGCTCTGCAATCCGCCTCCGAAGTCGATGATCAGAGCCGTATGCGACGCTATGCGTTCGAGCGTTCGGTGATTGATGATACGTCCGGCGCGAGCTCCGTCGAGGTCAACAACGTGCAGTCGGCGGATGCCATAGTCCTCGTATTCGCGTGCTGCGTCGAGAGGGTCGTCGCGATAGGTTTTTCGGCTAGCGTAATCGCCTTGGGTGAGGCGCACGCATTTTCCGTCCATAACGTCAAGGGCGGGTATGAGTTCTATCATTATATATCTATATTATAGGTGGAGAAAATTCTTCAAAATCCTTTCGCCCGTGTCGCCGCTCTTCTCGGGATGGAACTGCGTCGCATAAAAGTTGTCTTTGCTTAGGGCTGCGCTGAATGGATGAATGTGGCTGGTGGTGGCTGCCGTATGCGGATTTAAGGGAACAAAATAGCTGTGAACGAAATATACGTGGCGACCTTCGATCTCAGCGTCGAATAGCTTTGTCTTTACATCCTTAAGGACATTCCAACCAATGTGCGGGACTTTGTCGGCATGCGACTGTGGAATAAATCTATCCACCTCAACGTCGAATACTCCGAGGCAATCCACATCTCCCTCCGACGAATGCCGGCACAGGAGCTGCATCCCCAGGCAAATGCCGAGCACAGGCTGCCGCAAAGACAGTATCGTTCGATCTAAGCCGAGCTGTCGAAGATGCAACATCGTTGCCCCCGCATGCCCTACGCCCGGAAATATCACCTTATCGGCGCCGCCTATCTCCTCCGGATCCGAAGTAATGACAGGCTCAATGCCGAATCGGCGGAGGGCATAATCTACGGAACAAATATTCCCTGCATTATATTTTATGATGGCTATTTTCATGATATGATTATAATTGTGCGATTAGATGCCGGGGCGCGGAGAGTCTTTGCTGGCATGCATGGTCGAGAGGAAGGCATTGGGGTCGATGGCCTTCACTTCATCTTTTAGGCGGGGCAAATCCTTGCGCTCGGAGATGGTGAATATGATCTCCTTCTCCTTTCCCTCGTACATGCCGCGCCCGTGCAGGAATGTGCCGCGCATGCCCATCCGTTCGACTATCAATCTGCGGATTTCATCTGTCTTTTGCGATACGATGAAGACGGCCCGATTGGGATTCTCCGACTGAAACATTTCGACCACCTTGCCATAAACAAATATCGTGAACCAAGAGTATAGCGGCACGGCCCAATCGCCAAAAACAATAAGCCCGGCTAACACCACAACGGAGTCTAAAACGATCAGCATATTACTCACCTTCACATTCGTTCCTGCAGCAAAAACTCGTGCCAAAACGTCACTTCCGGCGCTCGTGCTACGCGCTCTGAAAATGCAGGCAACCCCAAGCCCAAGTATGGCTCCGCCATAAAAACAGGCGATAAATCGGTCGTTCTCAACCAGCGGCTTGTTTCCAAATATCATCGACAGGGCATCAGTGAATATGGAAACAAGCAGGAAGGTGACAACCGTCTTAGGACCCGCTCCCACTCCAAGTTTCCGCACAGCCAGCAGCATGAGAGGAATGTTGAAACAAAGAGCCGTGACCCCAATCGGCAATCCCTCCGGAGCCATCGGCAAACCGGCCGAGAGATGATGCAGCACAATCGATATCCCGTAAACGCCGCCGGGCACAATCTTGTACGGAGCAAGGAAGAGCACATAACTGACAGCTTGGCAGAGCGCCCCAGCCACAATCAAAGCATAGTCGGCGGCATACCGACCAAAAGGAATAGTTCGAACGTTTTGAGCCATCCTTTAGAATCTACGAAAATGGTAGGTTTTTTTCCCGTTCTTCAGAACCAGATGCTGACCATCGAGCCGCTCAATGTTGAACAGGCGATGAGAGTTTTGCCAATCCGTTTGAGGCAAAAATTTGCTGACATCCGTGCCGTAAGTCGTAAGCTCAAGAGCCAACTGGTGGTCGTCGTTCACCGTTTTGAAGCCAAAACAATGGCTGTACGACTGCAGCGAAGGCCGGTAAATCTGGTACATAAATAGCGAGGTCTGGAAGTTGTAATACACGGTATCCACCTCAATAGTCGTTCCCTCAACGTCAACTTTTTGCAGTTGCCATTTTCCATCCAGCTTCTCGTCTGTATCATTGCAGGATGCGAGAAAAAGGATTAAAGCAAATAAGTAGTAAATCTTTTTCATTATTGTTTGTGTTTTATGATGTCCAAAGTTAGTTATTTCTCTGCAATTTACAAGTATATAGCCTTGTGAGCGATCTGTAAGCAATAAAATTGCTGCCTGCAATGCTCATACGACAGTCATCCTCTCCAAAAAAAAATTCTGCCTCATCTTATCCGTATAAAAGTGGGAAAACTTTTTTTGGGGAGAATTATGCCGCCGGAAAGTCCCGAAAAAACGTTTTGGAGGTAAT
>JAITHO010000223.1 GCA_031279915.1 Tannerellaceae bacterium | reverse complement strand
AGTGTAATCATTAGTATTGTTTTTTAGTAGTAATTAGTCGTATGGTAATAAAAAGTAGCGCTGACCTGGTTCAGTGCGGCGGGTTTTAGCGCTTTCTGTATTGCTATTGTTGCTACTGCCGCCTTTTCGTCGTGAATGAGATTGGGGAGCGACCGGAAGCTCCTCATCATCAAGAATGTCGCTGTTTTCTAAGAGTCTGCCGGTGAGTGGGGTGCCTTCATAAAGACGTATCATTTGACGGATAGCCTTCTCTTTGTGTATTTTATGTATGTAAACGAGTATGTCGGCGTATTCATCACGTGTAAGCGTGGGGCCTCCGAGTAAATATGTCCCGCAATTTTCTATAAGCTGAGCCAACTTTTCTATATCGGTAATTTTATCTATGGCAATTTTGCGTATATGAGACATTGGATTTGTCATAGCTGTTTCCACAAAAAAGTTTTGAAATTTGGCGCCGCTCAATTTGTCGATCGCAGCCCGTTTTACATCACTGTCGATATCGTTCTTTACAATATTCGCGCAAAATTCCAGAATATCGTCGCCCCACATGCGCCTCACAGCTTCTCTACGGGCTTGCCAGGTAAATGCATTCAAGGCAATACGCATCAATTTTGCATTGCTATTGATTTTATTAACGGCCGCTGTTGCTTTCTCAGGATTACGGCTGTTCCATTTGGCCAAACGATAGAATATTTTGTATAAGTTTATTTTTGACATATATAATATAATAATGTAAGAGGATTTTCCTATGCGCTAATTATTTTTGATAATTCTCTTTTCGATTTGACTCTTCATTCTATGGCCAAAAATAACAAATATTTGATTACCGACAAAATTTAGTTCATATATTATTTTTATTTCAACAGATTCTGCACTCTGAATATTGCCGTTCATTCTTTTTTTTCAGTTAATTATCTTTGATTTATTGCCGCCGAACTTTGTCTTTTTTAACATGCCTTTTGTCGTATTGCGAAAGGCAATGTTTTTGGGCTTACCTACAAAAATTGTATTGCGAAAAACAATTGTTTTTTTGTTCATGCTAATTGGCAAAAGGCGAAAAACAATTGTTTTTTTGTTCTTGTCAATTGGCAAAAGGCAAAAAATAATTGTTTTTTTGTTCTTGTCAATTGGCAGGATGCAAAAAACAATTGTTTTTTTGTTCATGTCAAATGGCAGGACACAAAAAACAATTATTTTTTGCATTATGTCAAATGGCAGGACAGAAAAAACAATTGTTTTTTGCGATACAACAAATGTTTTTAGAAGTGCACAAAAGCGCTTGATAATCATCGGAGATACGGTATAGGCGGATAATTGCAAAACAATGATAAATCGTGCAATTATATCCAGGCGATAAATATGGCGGCTAAGGGGCCTATTGCAGACAAAAAAAAGACATATATTTGCGCCATGAAAGCAAAAGTCGCATACCAAAGCACCTTGTTTTATACAATTTTGTTTGCCGGACTATTCGCGTACTTGCAGGCGGCTTGCAAATGGCATTTCTATTTTATAGAGCAAAATCAGGTTTTTCAAAATACGGCGGCTTATGTGTTAGAATCGATAATGAAGTTTGGAGGTTTGGCTGATACAATATTCGGTTTTTTCTTGCAAACATATACAATTATTTATATAGGAGCGGCGGTCACTGCGGCCTTACTCACTGCAGCAGGCGCGTTGATGGGAGCGACTTTGGGGCGCGTGCTTGTACGGTGCGTTGCAACAGAACTGCTTGCGGTGATACCGATAGTGGCGCTGCTCCTCATTCATTTTGATTTTAATTATTTGTATAGCGGAACGGTGGCAATAATTTTAACTCTTGCGGCCACAACTTTGACTTTTTCGGTGAAGAATCCTACTATACGTAATTGTATACACCCGGCCGTCATGCTTCTGTTGGCATTTATTGCCGGGCCTGCCTTTGCGCTCTATGGGGCAATGGCGGTGGTTTTCGAGGGTTTGGCCAAGAAGAATCTTCGTGCCGCTCTTGTTCAGCTGGGAATAACGATTGGCTTAGGAATGGGCATAATTGCACTAAACATTAGTCCGGAGATTCGCTTTACATTCCTCCCCGATTTTTATTACCACGACAGTTTGCGGCCTAAGTCTGTTATTTATTTTTCGTGGATTGCAATAGTTCTCGTTCTCATTTTGGCATGCTTTTTTGCAAAACGCGCCAGACCAAAAAGCCGCCTACGACGGTGGACTGAATTTGTGGCGCTGGCGGCTATACTGGCGCTAATGTTTTTCTATGGAACATCCAAGTACCGTAATTCGCGGGCAGAAAAGATAAAAGAACTGGATTATTACTGTCGCACGCAACAATGGACAAAAATATTAGAGCAAAGTAAAGGACCCTTATCGAACTATCTTTTGCTAAATTATGCCAATCTGGCATTGGCGAACACAGGGCAGCTTGGGGATAAGATGTTTGCGTACAGGCAACACGGGCCTTTCGGTCTGATTAGCGAGTGGGACAAGACGGCGCCGGTTTCGGTTCTCCACAGTGATATCTTTTATGCGCTCAATTTAACAGCGGCGGCCCAGGAGAAAGCCTTTGAGGCGTACATAAGCGCAATTTCAGGTGGAAATCCACGCATGTTGCAACGTTTGGTTGATACAAATCTCATATATGGAGCCTATCCCGTTGCTTCAAAATACCTCGATATACTTGAGAACACCATGATGTATAAAGGCTGGGCTAAGGATCGTCGAAAATTTATCAATAATGATGATGCTGTTGAGGCCGATTCACAGCTTGGCCCCCGTCGTCGCGCTCTTCCCAAGACTGCTGATTTGGGATTTATGAAAGCTTTTGATGCCGAACTTGTCTCTTTAGCCGAATCCAACCCTGAGGATAGCGTTTCCATCACTTATGCCGGACTATGGAACCTGCTGTGTAAAGACGTGGGCAGCTTCAAACGTTTGATTGAGAGCCATGCAGGTACAGCCGGCTTGAGGCGTTTGCCCGTTTCTTTCGAGGAGGCTATTATCCTCATTGCCGAAAATGATCCTGATTATTGGCAGCGTTTTAACATTTCCGACCGCACAATAGCTCGCTTTATGGAGTTTAAGAAACAGGTTGTTGCCGCTAATCGCAGCAATAGCGCCTATTCGCTCCCACAACAATTGCAAACAATGTTTGGGGATACATATTGGTATTATTTCAAGTTTAGTAAAATTTAAATATTAAATATGTCGTGTAAACAAGGCCGTATTATGATTGATAGACGGCATTGATTTTCATTTTTTTTGAAATTGACATGAGCGGAGATGCTGCTGTGAGGTCCCATTTATGCAACTTTTAAAGCTCTGCGCTCAAATACTTGTTCGCAGCTGTTGCAAGCAAAAAGGCATCAGTTATATTTTAAATATAGTAATTATTTGTATCTTCGCTGGCTGACATTATAAAATTATGGCTAATGAATGGTGTAATTGATATGTGAGCATTATGGGCAAGCATCTTGTTTTTTATATGTACATTAAAAGAATTATATACAATAATAATTGTAGGAAGGCCTGTTCGGGCAATATGTTTACTCACAGGCGCTGACTGTATTATCGCATCAGAAGTATTATGTCGTTGAAACGTTTTGGCGTATCCCTCGAAGAAGAATTGCTCGACGACCTCGATCAATATGCAGGCGACAACGGTTTTGCCAATCGCTCGCAAGCTATACGATTCCTAATCGAAAAGTATAGTGCGGAGCAGAAATGGCAGTGTAATCATACCGTTGCCGGAGCTGTGATCATTATTTACGACCGGAATCTGAAAGATTTGGCATCTAAAATCAATGATGTTCAATCTGAATACACCGACGTTACTCTTTCCACTAACCTATATTACCTTGATTCGCAGCTATGTATGTATATAGCCGCCATCAAAGGCACGGCTTTCCGCCTCACGGAACTTGCCGACCGCCTCACGACAATTAAAGGCATCAGGCACGGAAAGCTCGTGATGAGTCGTGCGGACTAATTTTTTTGTCCGCAAAGTAGCACGAATCTCGATAAACGTGTTACCTTTGCGCCATATTATCAATGTAACAATAATTCATTATGAACAGAAATTTACTATTAACTATCACACTGCTGCTGACGACATTAGGATCGCAGGCAGCTTTCCCGCAAGAGCGCGATAGTCTTATAACCCTGAAAGAGATTGTCGTAACGGCCAATAAAACAGAGGTTAACCGCAGCAGCGTGCCTCTCTCAATTTCGGTTATCGACAGAGCGGAGATTGATGCAAGCAGCGAATCGGCATTGCTTCCGGTTTTGACGCATCGCGTTCCCGGACTATTTGTAACTCAGAAGGGTATGACCGGTTTCGGGCTTAGTTCGAACAGCGCCGGACAGGTAAACATCCGCGGCATTGGTGGCGGCAACAAGGTTTTGATGCTATTTGACGGTCAGCCGCAATGGGCGGGCGTGTTTGGACACTCACTCCCTGACACTTATGTTGCCTCCGACGCTGCTCGCGTGGAGGTTGTGCGCGGCCCAGCTTCGCTCCTCTACGGTTCAAATGCGATGGGCGGAGTGGTGAACATAATCACCAGGCGTCCACTGGAATCTGGCCTGCGTACGCAAGCTCGCGTCATGTATGGTTCGTATAATACGCAGAAGTATATGGCTAACAACAGTTTTAGCTCAGGGAGGTTCAATAGCTTTATTTCGATCAATCATGATCGCACGGATGGGCATAGGGATAATTCGGCTTTTCACATTACTAACGGTTTTGCCAAGCTCGGATATATGCTCGGCGATCATACTCGCTTGACAGGCAACGTTAGTTATGCCGATTACAAGACAAATGACCCAGGGCCTGTCAACAATCCTCTCACCGACCATATAATTAAGGCGAAACGAGGCACTGCGTCGATTGGGCTCAACGATGATCGCGAAAAAAATAGCACTGTTTTTCAGGCGTTCTACAATTGGGGGCGGCATGAAATCAACGATGGCTATGCTGCCGGCCGCTCTCCGCGTACATTTTTGTTTAATTCGTCGGATCATAATGCCGGTATTTTATTATATGAGACGCTCCGTATGTTCGAGGGCAACAGTTTGACGGTTGGGGTCGACTATAAAAATTGGGGCGGGCATGCTTGGAATGATTCCATCAATGGCCATGTTGGCGAAATTGTGAACAAGTCTGTAAATGAAATAGCTGGGTATGCTATCGCACAGCAGTCGCTGCTGAAAGTTCTCACGCTCAATGCCGGTCTGCGATACGAGAAGAGTGATGCCTACGGGACGAGATTGACTCCACAGGCGGGTATCACAATCCTGCCATTCGCAGGTAATTCGATACGATTGTCGTATTCGAGTGGCTATCGGAGCCCTAATATTCGAGAGCTGTACATTTCATATCCTCCCTACTCTATTGCAAATCCGGATTTGCGTCCGGAAAGTATGCGGAATTATGAAATAGCCGCGAGCCAAAGTGTTGGCAATACGCTAAATGTTGAGGCTGCTGTATTCTATATAGAGGCTAAAGATCTGATAGCCGGCGTACAGGGAACTCTGACGAACGTTGAGAAGCTGACGAACAAGGGCTTCGAGATAGAGGTGGCCTGGCATCCGCTTCAGAACCTGTCTCTGACAGGCAATTACAGCTACTTAACCACAAGTCGGGCGATAGAAGCTGCTCCGAAGAACAAGATATTTGTTGAAGCTACATGGAAAATCAGAGCGCTGACGCTGACTGCTGACGTTGAACATATAGGCGACCTGATTAAGCAAGGAGGTTCGGCGGAGGACCGTATCAATTACACGCTTGTGGATGCCAAGACCTCTTATCTTTTCGGAAAATCGAAGAATATTAACATTTTTGCGAAGGGCGAGAACCTCACCGGAAGAAAATATGAGATTTTGCAGGGCTTTCCTATGCCTCGAACGACTGTTCTGGGCGGTATAGAGGTGAGCTTTTAATTTGGAGAGATGGCGGTGGGCCTATTTTGTTGCTGAAACTTAATAGCGTCCACCCCAAAGCCGCTTGATATAGTCTACGAGTTTTTGTTCGGCAGAGTTGTTTTGCCCATGCCAGATGCGGGTGGTAAGCAATTCTGGAGGGAGAAATTCTTGGTGAACGAAGTTGTTTTCATAGTCGTGGGCGTATTTGTAGTTTTTTCCGTAGTCGAGTTCTTTCATGAGCTTGGTTGGGGCGTTTCGGAGGTGTAGCGGAACGGGGAGATTTCCGGTTTGTTCGACTACTGAGGAGGCGGTGGCGATGGCGAGATAGGCGGAATTGCTTTTGGGGCTTGCGGCAAGGTATATTGTTGTTTCTGCAAGTATTAGGCGTCCTTCAGGCCATCCAATTTTTCTTAAGGCGTCGAAACAGGCGTTGGCCAGTAAGAGGGCGTTCGGATTGGCAAGTCCTATGTCTTCGGCGGCAAGGATTAACAGTCGCCTGGCGATAAATTCGGGATCTTCGCCACCTGCAATCATGCGTGCGAGCCAATATATAGCGGCGTCGGGATCGCTTCCGCGCACTGATTTTATGAAAGCTGAGATGATGTCGTAATGGATTTCTCCGCCTTTGTCATAAGCGGCAGGATTTTCTTGCAGGCGTTCGACAACTTTTTGGTCTGTGATTTCGACGTAATTGCTTTCATCGGCTCCGACGACAAGTTCGAGGATGTTGAGCAGTTTGCGGGCGTCGCCACCGGAATACCGTAGGATAGCGTCTGTTTCTTTGAGAACGATTTGTTTGGTTATGAGGATCGGATCGGTTGTGATGGCTCGATTGAGGAGCTGAAGCAGGTCGGCTTCATCGAGCGACTTTAGAACGTAAACCTGACAGCGAGATAGCAAAGGACGGATGACTTCGAAGGATGGATTCTCGGTTGTGGCTCCAATGAGGGTGATAACTCCGGTTTCGACTGCGCCGAGCAAGGAATCTTGCTGCGACTTGCTGAAGCGATGTATTTCGTCGATGAAAAGGATGGGCGAAACGGCGTTGAAGAATCGGTTGCTATTGGCTTTGTCGATGGCTTCGCGCACGTCTTTGACGCCCGAACTGACAGCGCTAAGCGTGTAGAACGGAGCGTCTAAGCGTGCGGCGACTATTTGGGCTAGGGTTGTTTTTCCTACTCCGGGCGGGCCCCACAGGATAAAGGAGGGCAGCCGTCCTGCTTCAATCATTTTGCGCAGGACGGCGCCTTGTCCAACCAGGTGTTTCTGTCCTATATATTCGTCCAGAGAACCTGGTCGCATCCTTTCCGCCAGAGGACGAATCATTTTGCGGGGCTTAGGTTTAGATTATAAAACATAAATGAATAGATGTCGGTCGTTTCGTCTATCACTTTGGCTATGGGTTTGCCTGAACCGTGCCCGGCTTTGGTTTCAATGCGAATGAGTTTTGGAGCGGCGCCTGTGTTTGACGCCTGAAGCGTTGCGGCGTATTTGAAGGAATGTGCCGGCACCACTCTGTCGTCATGATCAGCGGTTGTTACGAGGATAGCGGGGTATGCTGTGCCGTCGTTGCGAATGTTGTGCAACGGGGAATATGCATAGAGATACTTGAACATTTCATCGTTATCGGCGCTGGTTCCATAGTCGCTCGCCCAATTCCATCCGATGGTGAAGGTGTGATAACGTAGCATGTCCATCACTCCAACCTGGGGTATGGCTACTTTGAATAAATCGGGACGCTGATTGACAACGGCTCCGACAAGCAGTCCTCCGTTAGAGCCTCCATTAACAGCAAGCTTGTCGTTTGAGGTATATTTTTCGGCGATAAGATATTCGGCTGCGGCTATGCAATCGTCGAATACGTTTTGCTTGTGCAGCTTGGTTCCGGCCTGATGCCATTCTTCGCCATACTCGCCGCCTCCGCGCAGAATTGCCTGAGCGTATATGCCGCCATTCTCAAGCAGCAGCAATCTTGCGATTGAGAAGGAGGGGGTCATGCTGATGTTGAAGCCGCCATATCCATAGAGCAGCGTGGGGGTGGAGCCGTTTTTCTGTAAGTCCTTTTTATGCGTAAGGAACATTGGGATGCGAGCGCCGTCTTTGCTTGTGTAAAATACCTGCTCGGTTACATAATCTTCAGGTGTGAAGGCAACTTTGGGAGCGAGGAAGAGTTGCGATTCGTTTGTTTCCAAATCATATTTGAAGATGGTGGCGGGATAAGTGAAAGATGTAAAAGTGTAAAAAGTTTCCTTATCATCCTTCTCGCCGCTAAAGCTAACGGAGCCAAGCGTTGGCAGCTTAACTTCGTGCAATGCCTGTCCGTTGAGCGAATATACAAAAGCATGTTCCGAGGCGTCTTGCATATAGGTCAGCACCAAATAGCCTCCGATCATGCGCGCATTGCTCAGCGTTGATGCGCCTTCGGGAACAAGTTCCTTCCAATGTTCGAGCTCCGGAGCATTGACATCGGCTGTCATAATCCGGTACTTGGGAGCCTTATAGTTGGTAAGGATGTAAATGGTATTGCCAAGAGCTTCGATGGGATTGTACTCGTATTCCATGTCGGTTGTGAGAGCAATCACCTTGGCGTTATCCTTGTCGAGGAGGCGGAGGAAGAGATTATTGCCGCTACCGGCTCCTGATTCGTAGATAAACTGCAAACGCTCGTCGTCGCTAACGTAAGCCGAGTAAAAGCGCTTGGGCTCGGAGGGATTTTGGTAGTCGAGGCGGTCGTTTGCTTGAGCATCGCCCAGGCGGTGGTAATAAATCTTGTGACCTTCGTTCACGTTCGAAAACTCTTTGCCGGCTTCCGGAACATCGTATGCGCTGTAATAAAAGCCGTCGCCCTTCCAGGATGCGCCTGAAAACTTTGCCCATTGGATATGATCGTTGAGCACGGCGCCTGTATTCAGATCCATTACAAATATCTCGCGCCAATCCGACCCGCTACGCGAAATAATATAAGCCATATATTTCCCGTCGTTGGAGAATGAGGTGCCTACGAGAGCCACCGTGCCATCATCTGATAGCGTGTTCGGATCGAGCAACACGCGCGCTTCTCCGTTCAGACTATCTTTTACGTAGAGCACGCTTTGGTTCTGCAGACCGGAATTGCGGGAGTAATAATACTTGCCGTTTTTCTTTGATGGCGAGCCGATGCGCTCATAATTGATAAGTTCCGTAAGCCTGTCGTGAAGCTGCGCACGGAAAGGAATTTTCTCAAGATAAGCGTCTGTCACCTTATTTTCGGCCTCAACCCAGGCGGCAGTAGCCTGCGATGTGTCATTTTCGAGCCAACGATATGGATCCGGAACCTGCGTCCCAAAATAAGTATCAACAGTAGCTTCTTTCTCTGTCGCAGGATACGTTGTTAGCGTCCCTGTATTGCAAGCGTTCATCATTAACATGCCGGTAAGTAGAATAAGTAATTTCGTTTTCATATTACTAAAATAATTAAAAATAAATAGTTCGTTGTTCCGGCAAATGTACACGAAATGATTCTCGCAAGCAAAGCGATACGGCCTATAAACCTGGCAAAATCATCCGAAATTGAAGCTGAACCCAATAAAATTTCTTCCAAAGCCTATCTGCGCTAAAATATCATGAGATGCAAAAGTCCAGAGCAAATTATCCGGCTTCAGAGCTTGGCGTAAAGCCTGCTCGCATTTTCCTTAATAAAATTCCTCGCCCCTTCTTGCGAAAACATATCCGCAAATCTTATTTTTCCCATCTCGTTTAAAGGCTTAATGATTTAACAATTCGCTCATATCACCGAAGTCTTTGAGGCTTGCACAAGCGCTTCGGAGGCAGCTCCCACGCTTTCGGAGCATATCTCCAGAGATCCTTGCCACAAATAAAAACGGTAGGAAGCATCCGCAGGCTATGCCGCCATGCATGCAAAGCAAATTGAAAAACGGAGCGATGAGCCGCCTTGAACGCTGTTTGTTCGCCCACTTAACCCGTTTCATCAAATAAAACCGAAAAAAATGAAGCTTTTCAGCAAATAATACGCTGCAAATAAAAATGCATTAGCCCATCCCAGCCTTACGAATGGCCAAATCAACTTCCGGCAGCCTTTTGCATAAAAGCCTTTCAATGAACCATTTTTTTCGCAAACCTTCGCATTATAGCTTTTCAATGAACTAATTTTTCGCAAGCTTTCGCATTATAGCTTTTTAATGAATCAATTTTTCGCAAGCTTTCTTTATGACACTTTTTAACGAACCAATTTTTCGCAAGCTTTCGTCATGACACTTTTTAATGAATCAAATTTTCGCAAGCTTTCTTTATGACACTTTTTAATGAATCAAATTTTCGCAAGCTTTCGCATTAAAGCTTTTTGATGAATCAATTTTTCGCAAGCTTTCGCAACGGTGCGTTTGGGCAAATCATTTTTCGGCAGCCATTCGCAACGGTGCAAAGCATTGCCGCAGGAGGAATGAGGCATTTCATCACTCATTATCCTTCATCCACAACGAAAATGCGCTGGTTGTACATTAAAATTCGTTGCCCTGAAATTTGGGACGTGGATATTTGGTAATTATAAATATATATTTACTTTTGCCTGCATATAAAACGTTGAAGAGCATAGCCGCATCGATCGATTGGAAAACTCATCAAAGTTTTATCAAAATTCCGAGACATCGCTATTAGCGTTGATGGCGGGCCGCAATCATCTCCGGATGGTACGACACAGCGGATTACAAAGGCGCTAAGGCTCTCAAATCCTGTTTTACGGAGTTTATCATTATCTACGATGCGGCTTTTTCATACAAAAAGAGGATGTGTTTCAGTTAACGCATCCTCTTCTTTTTTGGCTGTATCCCTATTTATTTCCTTCGCTGGGCGAGCATGTTGTGGTATCGTTGCTCGTCGTTGATGAGGGCCACGGCGGCTTTGTAGCTTTCGTTGGCCTCGTTGATGATTTCGAAGTATTCGCTGATGTCGAAGAGGTCGCGGGCGATGAGGGCTTTGATTTGGAGTGTGATCAGGGGCAGCGAACGGTTGTATTGGGCGCTGTCGAGGGGAATTTTATCGGCTTCGGCCTGGGCGATGAGGTCGTCGAGGAGCGTGGCGGGGACATTGAAGAAGCTCTTGAAGCTTGCGATATCGGGGTGGAATAGCTTGAGATGGTCGCGATTGGCGTCGGCGTATGTCATGGCCAGGCGATTTACCAGTCCGTTGGCAACGAGCTTACGGTGATAGTCGGAAAAAAGGGTGGTGTCGACTGGGATGAACACGTCGGGCATGATTCCTCCGCCGCCGTAAACGGTTCGGTGGGCGGTTAGCGTTTGGAATTTCAGGGAATCGGGGAAGTGTATGCTGTCGGCGCTCATCAGTTCGCCGCGATTGTATCGGTCGATGAGTTCGTGGCGGTATTGTTCGTTGTTCCCATTTTCGTAAGGCTTTTGTATGCTTCGTCCGCTGGGAGTGTAGTATCGCGAAACGGTGAGGCGTATCATGGAGCCGTCGGGCAGGACGAAGGGTTTCTGCACTACTCCTTTGCCGAAGGTTCGCCGTCCGAGAATGACTGCCCTGTCCCAGTCTTGCAGAGCTCCGGCGAGTATTTCGCTGGCGGATGCTGATGCTTCGTCGACCATTATGACGAGGGGGCCGGTTTCGAATAGCCCTCCGGAGGTGGAATGATCGTCCTGGCGCGGCTGGTGATTTCCTTCGGAATAAACTATGAGCTTGTTTGCGGAGAGGAACTCGTTAACGATGTCGACGGCTATGTTCATGTATCCGCCGCCGTTGTTTTGCAGATCGAGGATGAGCTTCTTAAGTCCTTGGCTTTTTAGCTTGGCGAAGGCGGATCGAAATTCGTTGGCCGACTGGGCTGCGAAGCGGCTAAGGCGTATGTATCCGGTTTGTTCGTCAACCATGTATGATGCGTCGATGCTGTAAACGGGGATTGCTCCGCGGGTGATGGTGTATTCGAGGAGGCCGGGGATGTTGCGTCGCTTAATTGATACTCTGACGATGGTTCCGCGCGGGCCGCGCAGCCGTTTCTGAACGTCGGTGTTCTTGAATTTGATTCCGGCCACAAGGGTATCGTTGATGAGGATGATGCGGTCGCCGGCTTGTATGCCGACTTTCTCGGATGGCCCTCCGCTGATGACCTGCACGATGTATACGGTATCGTTTAGGATGTTGAACTGTATTCCGACGCCGTCGAAGTTGCCTTGCAGGGGCTCGTTCAGCTCGCGGGTTTCTTCGGGATCGGAATAGGAGGAGTGCGGATCGAGCTTGCTTAGCATGCCGATGATTGCATCTTCGCTGAGCTTGTTGACACTGGTTGAATCAACGTAGAAGGCTGCGGCGGCATAGAGGGCCATGCCGAGCTTGCGCTGTTCGTTGGCTATGCTTTGCTGCAGCGATTCCTGTGCGTTAGCTTGAAAGATGGCGATGAGGGCCGTGAGCGATAATAAGATTTGTTTCATTGTAGCTTGTTATTTATTAAGTATCTGTGCCGGAACAAAGGCGGATACGTCTTTGCCGTAGCGTAGCAAATCGCGAACGATGGTGGAGCTTACGTGGGTGAGCCGCGGCTCGGTGAAGAGTATAAAGGTTTCTATGCCCGACAACGCCCGATTAACGTCGGCCATGCTTTTCTCGTACTCAAAGTCGTTCACGGTGCGGATGCCTCGAAGTATGAATCTGGCTCCGCTTTTCTCGGCGAAGTCGATCGTAAGCGTGTCGTACACTTCTGCGCGGATGCGAGGGTCGTCGGCATATAGTCGTTGAACGGCTGCCAAGCGCTCCTCCAACGGGAAGTACGATTGTTTGCCTTCGTTGATGCCTATGGCGATTATGATTTCGTCAACCAGCTTCAGGCCGCGATCTACGAGAGATTGATGTCCAACGGTGAATGGATCGAATGTACCTGGGAAGAGCGCCGTTCGTTTCATTCAATATCTAAGCTATATCTTCTTCCACAACGAGGTTGTCGATGATGAACACTTGCCGCTCCATGGTGTTCTTGCCCATGTAAAACTCCAGCATCTCTTTCACCAAATCTTCTTTGCGCATAGTCACCTGGTCGAGGCGAATATCTTTGCCGATGAAGCGTTTGATTTCGTCGGGGGAGATCTCTCCGAGGCCTTTGAAGCGGGTGATCTCGGGGTTGCGTCCGGCGGCAGAGAGGGCGGCGAGGCGTTCCTCTTCGGAGTAACAGTACCAGGTCTTCTGTTTGTTGCGCACGCGGAAGAGGGGAGTTTGCAGTATATAAACGTGATTGCCCTTGATGAGGTCGGGGAAGAATTGCAGGAAGAAGGTGATAAGCAATAGCCGGATGTGCATCCCGTCGACGTCGGCATCTGTGGCGATTATCACTTTGTTATACCGTAAGCCGTCCAGACCTTCCTCGATGTTGAGGGCGGCCCGCAGGAGATTGAATTCTTCATTCTCGTACACAATCTTCTTGGTCATCCCGTAAGTGTTCAGGGGCTTTCCTCTGAGACTGAATACGGCTTGCAGATTGGGGTCGCGGCTCTTGGTGATGGATCCGCTGGCCGAATCTCCTTCGGTGATGAAGATGCAGGTTTCGTCGGTGCGGGTGCCCTTAGTGTCGTTAAAGTGGACGCGGCAGTCGCGCAGCTTCTTGTTATGCAGGTTGGCCTTCTTGGCGCGCTCGCGGGCGAGCTTGGTGATTCCGGCGATGGCCTTGCGCTCCTTCTCGGAGTCGAGGATCTTGCGGAGGAGGGCCTCCGACACGTCGGCATGCCGGTGGAGATAATTATCGAGCTCCTTCTTGATGAAATCGCCAACGTACTTATTCACGCCCGGCCCCTTGGGCTCCATATCCTTCGACCCTAAGCGCGTCTTTGTCTGGCTTTCAAATACGGGCTCCTCCACCTTGATGCTTATCGCCGCAACAACGCCTGCCCGTATATCCGAGTATTCAAAGTTCTTGTTATAATACTCCTTTATCACCTTCCCTATATGCTCCTTGAAGGCCGAGAGATGGGTGCCGCCCTGCGTTGTATGCTGTCCGTTGACAAAGGAGTAATACTCCTCACCATATTGGTTACAGTGCGTTATCACGATCTCGATGTTATCGCCCTTGAGGTGGATAAGCGGATACAGGGGCTCGGTTGTCATGTTCTCGTTCAGAAGGTCGGCAAGCCCATTCTTCGAGTAAAACTTCTTTCCATTATATAATATAGTAAGGCCGGCGTTCAGGAATACGTAGTTTTTGAGCAGCGTCTCTATATGCTCGTCTTTATACTCATAGTCGCGGAATATCTCGCGATCGGGAGTGAAGCATGAGAGGGTGCCGTTGGGCTGGTCGGAGGGAGCCACCTGCTGCTCGTCGGAGATAACGGCGCGATTGTATTCCACCCGCTTCTTCTCGCCTTCGCGATGGCTTTCGATGAGGAAGTGGCTGCTCAAGGCGTTCACGGCTTTGATGCCAACGCCGTTCAGGCCTACGGATTTCTTGAAAGCTTTGCTGTCGAACTTGCCTCCCGTGTTCATCTTGCTCGATACGTCGACCACCTTTCCGAGCGGGATGCCACGGCCGTAGTCGCGAACCAGCACAGCTCCGTCGATAATCTTCACCTCGATGAGCTTGCCGTGGCCCATCATGTACTCGTCAACGGAGTTGTCGAGCACTTCCTTCAAAAGGATGTATATCCCGTCTTCCGCATGCGACCCGTCGCCCAGCTTGCCGATATACATGCCTGGACGGCGGCGGATATGCTCCTGCCAGTCGAGCGTTTGTATGTTCTCTTCGCTGTATGCAGACGGGTCGCCATCCGGCTCAGGGGTCCAGAGGCTGTCGTCGGGAGGAGCTGCGTTCGTCGAAAATATGTCGTGAGGCTGCATCCTGCTCAGAACTTGTGCTTCATTGTCGAAACATCAAGGG
>JAITHO010000221.1 GCA_031279915.1 Tannerellaceae bacterium | reverse complement strand
TCACCGAGCGACTGCTGGGCCGTGTGTATGTTTTTGTATATGAGACAAATACTATCGAAACCTTCAGAGATCGGAGATTCCCGCCTTCCGCGGGAATGACCTATTTTTCGAGCTGGAATGACTTGTTTTTCGAGCTGGAATGACCTTTTGACACATTTACAAACAATTTTTCAGAGATAATACATGATGTGTATTAGCCTTGAAAATTATTTTGAGGCTAATACATGATGCGATTTGGCTATAGACGATTTTTCCGGGCTGATACAATACGTGATTGGGCTCTGAAAAATGTTTTAGGAGATGATTAAGTGGGTGATTGAGGTTTGGGGAAGATTGTGGGAAGGGGAGGGTGGGGGAGGTGTGTTAGCGGCGAGGTTTGAGCTTGCGGTATAGCAGGCTGGGGTATCCGTAGAAAATGGCGGCGAAGCACATCAGGGCGTTGAGCAGGCTGATGCGCATGAAGTCGATGCTACGTCGGTAGTGTGATGGTCGCTCGCCGGTGGGGCGATAATCGGCCTGTATGGGTATGGCGATGATTTGGATGTTTTTCCATGCGAATTGGAGCAGCCATGCGAGCTCGGTTTCGTATCGGGCGCCTATGGCTCGCATGTGTTGTATATGTTTTAATGGATAAAGGCGGTATCCGCATTGGGTGTCTGGGAGCCGTCGGCCGGTTTGTAGTGTGAACCAGAAGTTCGAGAATCTGTTGGCGAATCGGTTTCCTGCGGGCATGTGTTTTTCTCGGAAGGTTCGTGCGCCGGTGATCAATGCTCCGGGATTGTCTTCGGCGGCTTGTAGGAATGCCCGTAGATCGTTGGGCGAGTGCTGTCCGTCGGAGTCCATGGTGACGACGTTTCGGAATCCTTGTGCGATGGCTTGTTTCATGCCTTGTGCGAGTGCGTATCCTTTTCCGCGGTTTGTTGGGAGGGTGATGATGTTGATTCGATGGGCGAAGTCGGCGAGGATGGTTTTGGCGCTGTCGGTTGATCCGTCGTCGACGAGTATGATGTCGGAAGATTGCCGCAGGGCTTCGTTGAGGACTTGTCGGAGGTATGTGCCGTGATTGTAGGTTGGAATGAGGAGGCATGTTCCGCTGCGTTTCATTCGTTGTTCGAGCGCTGCGGCGGTTTGGGCGAATGTTAGTTTGAGCTTGGCGAAGGTTATGCTGTTTGCTCCGTTATCGGCAGTGCATATTGCGTTGCAGGAGTATAGTCGGTTGGCATTGCTTGTAATCTTGGAGAAAGTTAGCCGTATGGAGTTGTGCTCTTTTGGGCTGATGACTGCGAGGAACTTGACATTGTCGATCCTCTGCAGCCGGAGTTGTTGTCCGAGCTGTATTTCGAATAGTTCTTTGCATGCCTGAATTATGCAAACTCCGGGCGTTACAGGGTTTCCTGGGAAGTGCATCCTGTAGATTGGATTGTTGTGGTCGATTCCCAGCGTGCAGCAGAAGCCGTCGGCCTCGGTTGTGGTTTGTCGTAGATGGAATATCCTAGCGACGGTCATGGTTTGGTAGCGGATGGAGTATGTATTCGATATGCCTCCGTGTGTTTGTCAAAACAATGGTTCCGTTAGGGAGTTTGTCGATCTGTTTGCCTGACCGTCTGACACCTTCGTTGCCATCCCAGAGTAGGTATCGAAAGTCGTCGGTTATGGTTGACCGTATGTACCATTTGCTTATGAAGGGCATTACGTTCTGGAGCTTGCATGTGTATCGGTCGGGCGAAATTATGTCGAAGGCTTTGACTCCAAATTCGTTTACGAGACTGCCTCTCCATCCGGATCGTGCTTCTTTTCTTATGATGAGAGCTCCGGAGAAGCCGCCTTTCTCAGAATTTATTTCTATGCGATAGCGTGGTGTGCGATCCAGATGCGGATAGGTTCGCGGGCCCATCATTGTATGCGATCCGCAACCGGCCAGGATCAGGATGCTAATTAATAGCGAACAGACTTGGATTGATCGTTTCATTGTAGCGTTTATTAGTGAGTTTGATTGTTGTATTATCTCCGTTGCTTTCCTCCATGACGACGGAGTCGACAGAATAATCCTTTGCGGTGAAGAAAAGCTTTATGGTTGCGAACATTCGTCGGACGTCTTTCCTTACCGGAGTGAGCGTTACCATTGGATCATCGCCGGCGATGAAGAATTTAGATGTGAAGCTCTTCGAGTCGGTTAGTCCGCTGCCGTCGATGCTGCTGATCATGATCTTCACGATTTCCTGGAATAGGTTATTCGACTTAACGTCGGTAACGCTTTGTTTTCCGTCGGCCTGTGTCATGAGGATGCGGTTGTTGTTGAAAACGAATGTGTAGGCATAAGGCGTGGAGTATTCCCAGCGCACGCATTGGTCGTTTCGATAGAACATGCGTCCCTTCGAGCTCATTTTTTCGTTGAGAATCGAGAGCTCTTTAGTTTGCTCAAAGTCGCAGGCGAGCGACTTCATCCGCGATGATGCCTCGGTGATTTTCTGCAGCATTTGCTTCTGCTGCTGTGGGGATGCCTCGCGGTAGTCTTGGGCGATTGCATAAGCAATGCTTGTCCAAGCAATAATGATTGATATAACAACTGTCTTCATTGTTCGTCTTCTTTATTATGTTGTTGAGTTAACTTCTAATGTTTGAACCTTCAGGGCTTGCGAGGGAGGCTAAAGCTATATCGTCGCGCCTTATCCTCCGTTCTTGTATTGGAAACGCAATGACTTCTACCGTCAGCCCGTTCCATTTGGACGGAATACCGGCGGGGATCGTTTGACCGTTCTCCCTTGGATTGAATAATTGCCTGTACATCTTCTGTTATCTTTTATTAGTTGCGAAATACTCCGCTAATCGTTTGACTGATTATTTTACTTAGCGATTAATATTATGCCGGCGATTACGAGCGCCAGGCCGAGCCATCTTGTTGGCGGGATATGCTCCTGGAAGATGGTTGCTGCCGCTATCATTCCGAATAGGTATCCAAGGCTGGTCATTGGATATACTACGCCAAATTCGAAGCGCCGCAGCATGTAGATCCACAGCAAGGTGGCTGCGGTTAGGCATCCTCCGGCGGCGGCAAGGGGCCAATTGACTATCTGGGAGGCAATGAACTTCCATGACAGGGATACGCCGTTTATCCGCCCCAAACCTATCTTCAGGAAGACTTGCCCGGCTGCGAGCAGCATGCTTTGAAGGACGGCGAAGGCTAGTATTATTCGCATGAGCTCATGAGTATGAGGGCGTGGTTCTTGCCTCCGCAGTGATTGTAAAAGAGTATGGTTTTTGCCGGCAAATCATCGCGAAGCTTATCCACCCTAAACTTTTTATCGCTAACGAGCATGAAGCCCGGAACGCTGCCGCGCTGAAGGCAAACGGCTGTTGCATAAACTCCGAGCCCTGACACTGCATGCGATTCGCCAAACAGATGTTTGTATTGCAAAAGAGGTTTGCCTGAAAAGAGCTCTGCTTCGGCTCTGCGATATACTGCATCGTTGGCTTTGTCGGCGTTCAGGCCGGTCATTATGGCGTCGAGGTCTGAGAAGCTACGGCCGGCGCGACAGAGAATCCGTTGGAGGGCGGTGGCGATGCATTGGGGAGATTTTCCGTAGATCATCTCTATGGCTTCGATGCGGCATAAAGCTTTGCTGCCCTCAGAGGGTTCATCGGCGAGGATGGCGCTAAGGGCGGTTTCGCTGCCGAAGTAGGCATTGCCTGGGTAATCGGTGCGATTCAGGAGGATGCGGTAGTGCGGGGTCATCTCATCGTAGGATCCGACGAGGGCGTTGCGGATGTGTCCGTTAGCTATGCGGATAAATGCGTCGAGCAGCGCTG
Organism: Tannerellaceae bacterium; assembly: GCA_031279915.1. Taxonomy (GTDB): domain Bacteria; phylum Bacteroidota; class Bacteroidia; order Bacteroidales; family Tannerellaceae; genus DFXE01. The sequence goes on along the minus strand of JAITHO010000221.1, from coordinate 11,093 downwards.
ATTCGAACGACACGCCTTTGTGCGTGTAGGTGGTGTTGTATCCATGGCAGCCTGTTTCGATGGCGATGAGGGAGCCGATAGTGTTGTGCGTTGATTGCATAAAGTTGGTTGGCTTCAGGCAGTCTTCGCCCTCAAAGGTCATTGCTTCCAGAAAGACTTCTGTGTTTTCAACGCATCCAAATCCGGTGCCTGTGAGTATCGCATCGGGGCATGCTATTCCGCTTGATTCCATTACTGTTCGCGAGGCGAGTAGAGCCCGTTTGAGAAGTTTGCCGAGCCGCCGCCTCACATTGGGAGCGAAGCATTGAGCGTAGTCGGGGTCGATGGAGGGCGTGAATGAGGATAATGATCCGGAGGGATAGATGGGCGCATCTGTCCATTCCTCGCTCAGCGGTTTTTGGGCCGAGATATGCTTTGCGTCGAGCAGATATACTTTGTTCATAGCTTCTAAAGAATTTGTTTCATCACTTCTGATTGTTTTTCATCGCCCCGCATCTAAGGGCAAGCGCATTTAAATTTGAGCTCAATGATAAGAAGATATTTTCTGTGCCGCCAATTTTTTTATCGTTCAAAGCTGCGATTGATAAAAATCCGTAGCCATGGAAGTCTCTCAAAATAACATTGGCTTGCGAAAATCAGATTCGGCAAAACTGAAGGTTCATTTTGCTTGCGAAAATCGGATTCGGCAAAATGTAAGATTACATTGGCTTGCGAAAATCGGATTCGGCAAAACTGAAAGTTCGTTTTGCTTGCGAAAAACAGATTCGGCAAAACTGAAGGTTCGTTTTGCTTGCGAAAATCAGATTCGGCAAAACTGAAGGTTTATTTTGCTTGCGAAAATCAGATTTGACATAACTGAACTTTAGAAAGGCTTCAGCTGGGAAAAATGCGGATTTGCAATCTTGCATAGCCTTGCAAAAAAAGCGGAGCATAGATTCATTACGGATATAGGCTATGAAGTTTAAATGCGTTTGCCCTACCCCGCATCTTGCCTCATGCCGCAAAAGCTTTTGGGATACCGATGAGCCATGTTTTTCTCTCCAAAAATTTTCCCACAGCCCAGCCAAACGTCGGTTTTGCTCCAGGAAATTGTCCTGGGCCCAGCCACACGTGTGTTTGGCTTCTCTGGGAAAAAAATGCCGGCCACATATTTTTTTTTGCCCCAAAAGGCTTTTTGTTTTGGAGGAGATAAAAGTCATCATAAGGAATTTTTCGAGAAGATGAGGGTTGTATCATTACCTCCGAAGCCAAAGGAATTTGTGAGCACATGCCGTAGTTCGACGCCTTCAGCGCCTTGCGAAGGTTGGAAGCTCAGCTCCGGCATCTGATTTTTGAAATTGAGGTTGGCGGGAATGAATCTGTGCTGTAAGGCCATTATCGAGATGATGGCTTCAATGCTTCCTGCCGCGCTGGTGGCGTGTCCGGTGAAGGCTTTTGTGGAGGATACGGCTGGAATATTTTGGCCGAAAACTGCTTCAATGGCGAGGCCTTCGCTCAGGTCGTTGTTTGCCGTGCCGGTGCCGTGCGCGTTGATGTATCCTATGTCGGCAGGCGATAAACCGGCCTTGCTGAGAGCTTTTTCCATCGACATCCGCGCGCCGTCGCCAAGTGGAGACGAGGCCGTTTGGTGATAAGCGTCGCAGGTATTTGCCCATCCGCTGAGGCGGCATATAGGCTGTGCGTTTCGTCGTTTGATCGTATCCTCGGCCTCCAGAACGATGTATGCCGCGCCTTCGCCCAGATTGAGTCCTCCGCGAGCTGCGTCGAAGGGTTTGCAGGGCTCTCGGTCGAGAATCATGAGGCTGGCAAATCCGTTCAGGTGAAATTTTGTCAGACATTCGCTTCCACCTGCCACAACGTAGTCAGCTCGGTCGTCGAGAATCAGTTCGGCGCCTGACAGGATAGCGTTGGCCGCTGAGGAGCAGGCTGTGGATATGGTTTGTACGAAGGAGAAAATCCCGAAGTAGTCAGCCGTGAGTTCGGTACAAGATCCGCAGTCGTGCGTCGAAATGTAAGCGCTGTGCTCCGGGCCGTCGAGAAAGTTGCGGTAATATCGTTCGCTCATGTCCATTCCTCCAACGGTGGTTCCGGAAATCAGTGCGAGCCTTCTGTCGGAATCGTATTCGTCGCTTATTTCGGCCATCCTCAAAGCTTCTTGCACGGCAATGCTGGCCATGAGCGCCGATCGGGTCGTAACGCTAGACTTGCGCAATCCCAGCTTGAACATCATATCCTGGTCGGAGGGGCCGACTTCCCCAACGGGAAAGTCCCTGTGCAAAGTCTCGAGCTTCTTAATCCTCGCTATTCCCGACTTCCGTTTCCTCAGCGCATCCAGCGAACGTGTGTAACCGGTACCCAGCGCGGATATTATTCCCATCCCCGTTACATATATGTTTCTCATCGTTTTGAAATTGTTAGGCGGAGATTTTGGAGGGATAAACCTCAGGCGATGTTGGTAGCATCATCCTTACTTCGTTCGATTAGCCTGAATGTATTCGGCCATAATGCGTACCGAGCGAAAAATATCGCGTCCCTGAGAAGGATCGGTCAGCTTAATGCCGTAATTTTTTTCCATCAAAACGATGAGCTCCAGGGCATCAATAGAGTCAAGTCCGAGGCCGTCGCCAAACAGAGGGTCGTCGTCGCCAATATCATTCGGACTTATTTCTTCAAGGTTCAGTGCCTTAATAATCTCGCTCTTTAGTTCTAAAATCAAATCTTCCATTATCGTATTATAGGGTTATTAAAAAAAATCAGTGCAAGCGTAAATCGGTTATTAAAGAGTTGGCAATATCGGTTGAGAATTTAAGCCCGTCGCCATCATCGCCAACGAGCATCATGAACGCCTCAAACCTATCCTCCTCACATTCGAGCCATGCTGCGACAACCGACCGCGACGCGCCAACGGCAAATATCTGCCGAACCGTCTCAACAACAAATTCCGCATCCCATTCGCGCGTAACGTAAAACGAAGTCTCCCCCCTTAACCTGTGCCGAATGGCAATTTCGCCAGTAACAATGCTCGGCAAAGTGTAAACAAAGAGGGATGGGCTTGGGTAGAAATCCTGCGGCTGTATAGTCTTCGCGTAGGCAATATCAGCATCAAGCGATGCGCTTCGATTGAAGCAGGCAATCGATCGATCTTCCATAGCCTCGGCCTCCCCTCTTTCCTCTCCAGCCAAAAGCAGTTCAGCGGCAAGAATTCCAAGTTTCGACAGAACGTCCATCTTGAAGAACTTCGGATAATCAAGCCCGAGACTTCGATAAAGATTTAGCAAATCAACTCCCTCCGCGCATGCAATCTTCGCCTTAGGAGGCAGCGAACAAGCATGCTTCGGGGAGATGTAACTGTATTGTTTGATGCTCAGCATTGCAATAGCTTTATGGTTTAGAAAACAACAAGGCCGCATTGCTTCCTCCGAATCCCGAAAGCATCTTGAGGAAGTACGATCCGTTGGCGGCAATATTATTCGCCGAAACAGGCAGGGCGCAATCAGGATCCTCCACCTCAAAGCCGCAAGTACCTAGCGCAATCCCTTCCCGCAAAGCCCATACGGAGATAATGCTCTCCAACGTTCCTGCCGCCCCAAGCGTATGTCCAAAGCAGCCCTTGAGACTGTTGGTTGGTATTCCGTCAAGTCCGGCTCGTCTGAGAGCGATGGTTTCCATTCTATCGTTGTATGGAGTAGCCGTCCCGTGAGCGCACACAAAAGCGATGTCTTCCTTCGCGGCATGCACCAGTATATCATTCAAAGCCAGAAAAGCGCCCTCGGCAGTGCGCGACGGTCCTGATATATGGTTAGCGTCGTTGCGAATACTTCCCGCAAGGAGGCTTATTTGGGAAGAAGATTCGGTACTTCCATTATGTTTCCTATATATTATGGTAGCCGCTGCCTCGCCCAAATTCAGTCCCGATCTATTTACATCGAACGGACGGCACTGTCCCGCAGCGAGAGCCTTAAGCGATTGGAATCCGGATACGACAAAGCGTGAAGCCATATCAGCTCCGGTCACAACGGCCGTCTCATATCTTCCTGCCTCAATCATTCTCATGGCAACGATCTGCGCGCAAGCTCCCGATACGCAGGCATTCGATACAACGATCGGCTCGTTAGGATTGCCAAACCATCGCGCGATCAGAGCGGCCGTATGCCAGAGGTAAAGCTTTTCGCGCTCATAAGATCCGGCAGGAGCGTCGAGCAGCTCAATGTTCCCCTTTGTTGAAGAGAACACGAAAAGCGTCTTAGAAGAATCCAAGCAGATTCCGCTTCCTTCCGCCGCCAGCTTTATCGACAGTATGGCAGCCTGCTCAAGCGGAGTGAGGCCTTTGGGAGATTCGCATCGTCCTTCGAAAGCCCTTGCCAGAGCATCCTTGTCAATGATAGCAGCATGATACGGCTCTGCAAGGCCTTCGCACGAATGCAGTGCAACAGCCGAACGCTGGCCCTTCGCCGCCTGATAATTTTCCTCCGACGTAAATCCTAAAGGAGAAACAATGCTATCGCCCATCCAAGATATCATAGCAGATTGTGTTTCCGTTTCCATTCTGCAAAGAACGGAGGCAAAGTCCATACTAAACGGTATTCGTGATCAAGAAATACTTGAACGGACGATCCCGTAGCGATAAGCGTTCCGTCGTCAACCTTCTTAATCTCGTAATCGAAGAGGATTTTTGCCGCCGGAGTGTTGCGAAAGCTTGCAGTAACGATAGCCTTCTTGCCGTAAGATAAAGGTTGCTTAAACGAAAAGGCGAGATCAACAAGCGGAGCGTAGTAGCCATTATTGAAGATGTCGAGATAAGATATGCCGTACATCGCCCCAAAGGTTTCGCGGGCATCCTCAAAATACAGAGCATACGAACCGTGCCACACAAATCCCATCGAATCTACTTCGCTGAATCGTATACAGATCTCTTTGGAGGCAGCAAGATGGACGGTCGCCTTATTGCTCATCAGCTTGCAGGTATATCAGTGAGAGATATTTTCATTTCGCCTTCGGCAATGATTTCTCCCGTTGCGGTACTTACTTTCATGTTCACGAGTGTCATTTGGAAAACTTCTTCGAGAACGGTCGCTTCGGTCATTATCTCTTCGCCCACTTCCGGCAATCGCAGAATATTCATGTTGCGCATAGAGCCAATGAAGCCAAGTTTGACGCATCCTCCTTCCAGCTCAAGGCTGATGTATCCCATCCGTGCAGCGCATGTTTGAGCCATGTTCTCCAACAGTCCGGCTTCGCTCAGCTTACCGTCTTGGAGAAAGAAGTTATCGCTACGCACCAGCAGCGAGGTTAGCGTGACGACTTTGTCCGATCGATGCATCCGGTCGAGCATAACGAATGGCGGCTGCTGCGGGAGCAAATCAAGAACATTGATGTCGTCAGCGCTCCGCATCCGAAGTTTTTCTGCAAATGATGAGAGAATGCCCTTTCCCTAAGCCGTCGTGAATGTGCTCTGGCTGCAATCCTGCTGCCTTTATGCATCGCAGGAGGTCGTCGGAGTGATACATCTTGCTGTTTCCATTGGCCATGGCGGTGAAGTAGAGGCTAATTTGTGCGAGACAAAATGCAGCGGCGTCGAACTTCTGTCTGTCCCAGCAGGTTTCCATAATATAAAGTAGACTGTGATCGCTCATGGAGGCCGCTGCGCGAGTGAGTATGCTTGTTGCTTCCTCTTCCGAGAAACAATCGAGGAATTGGCTCATCCATATCGCATCATATCCCAAAGGAAAGGCCACGCTATTGTCGAGCAAGTTTGCCGCATAGCCGTAGATGCGCGATGCGCCTTCAGATCCGGCTATCTGCCGCTTCATGAGCTCCAATTGCTGAGGAAGATCCATGACGGTTACTTTAACGTCGGGATCGTGAGCCGTGCACTGCATCGCCCAGCGACCGGTGTTGCCTCCAACGTCGAGCAGGCTTTCCGGTTTGTTGCTGAATACTATTTCGAGGGCTTCGGCAAAGGAGCTGTCTGAATAGTAATGATCGAAGGCGAACCAACTCTGCTGCACCTTTTCCGGCAAGCTTGATAAGCCTTCGTAAATGGTGCTCCAGGAGCCGAACACTCTGAGGCCTTCGGGCTTTCCGTTTCGCAAAGCTTCCTCGAGGCGGAACCATCCCAGGTAGTTAACGTCGTGATTGAAGTCCATGTTCACCCTGACCAGCGGATCGTTAAGCAGAAACCATCCCGTTTTTGAGATCTCGAACCTATCTTCCTTGCACAACACTATGCCTGTGGTTAGCGCAGATTCGAGCAGCACCTGAGCCGCATAAACTGAGAGCTTGGCCTCTGCAGCTATTTCTGCAAGGCTCATCCCTTTTTCCGAATCGAGCAGCATTTGCAGTATGCCGAACTTAACCATCAGTCGCGATACCTGGAATACTATCGGGCCGAAGGCAATTTCGTGGGCAGCTCGCAGAGCGTCGAGGGCCGATCGGCTTTCTGCGGAGTATTTCTTTTCTAATGCGGGGAACAATTTCATGGCGCGTAAGTTAGTCTTTGGCGGCGGTTCTGGATTCTATGTAATCGTAAAAGTTACAGAGGGTATGCACTTCGGCCATTTCCTCGGGCTTGATCTTGAATCCAAAGTTGCGTTCAACGATTACGACTATGTCGACGAAGTCGAGGCTATCTATTCCCAGATCATCCTTGAGTAAAGCCTCCGGCTTGATTGCTGCTTCGTCAACTTCTATTTCTTCAATCAAAAATTGTTTTACCGTTTCTTCTATATGCTCTCTATTCATGGAATATATTATTGTTTACGAATGATATTTCTTTATCACTAATGCGCTGTTGGTTCCTCCGAAGCCAAAGGAGTTCGACAGTATCAGATTCAGTTCTGTTTCTATTGTACTTGTGGCAATGTTCAGCTCTGCGGAGTATTCGTCGGGCTGCTCAAAGTTGATATTGGGAGCGATGAAGGAGCGTTGCATCATCAGTATGGAGTAAACAATTTCGCTTGCTCCGGCCATCCAGCACTCGTGTCCCGTCATCGACTTAGTGGAGCTTATCGGGGGGCAATTTGGTCCAAACAGACGGTGCAATGCTATGGCTTCGAAGGCATCTCCCTGCGGAGTAGATGTAGCATGCGCATTCACGTAGTCGATGTCGGCCGGCGAGGTTCTGGCATCGTCTAAGGCTCGGATCATAGCTGTTAGCGAACCTTCATCGCTTGCCTGCGAGATATGCCTTCCGTTCGACGAAAATCCGTAGCCTGCTATTTCGGCAAAGATGGTGGCTCCCCGTCGCATGGCATGGTCGTAGTCTTCGAGAATAAGGCTCGCTGCTCCTCCGCTTGGAATCAATCCGTCGCGAGATATGTCGAAGGGGCGTGAGGCTTTGGCGGGATCCTCCACGCGGGTCGAAAATGCGCTTAAGGCATCGAAGCTGCCCATAGAGTAGTAGTTGGTTTCTTGTGCTCCGCCGCAAAGAATAATGTTTTGCAGTCCTTGCTTGATGAAAAGGTATCCAAGTCCGATGGCATGCGATCCGCTGGCGCAGGCGGCGCTTACGGTCATGTTCACTCCTCGCAAACGGAATATGGTGGATAGGTTCATCGTTACGGTGGAGTTCATCGACTGGAATATTGCGCCCGAGCCCAGGAGCGTGGTGTCTTTCTTCGATACCATTGTATTATGAGCTTCTATTACTGCCTTAGCCGACGAATCGTTTCCATAGAAAATCCCCATCTCATTATAGTCCGGAAATTCGGGTTCGATTCCTGCCGTTAGCATTGCTTCTAAGGTTGCCATGTAGGCATATTCACCCTCTTCGGCGAGGCAGATGCGGAGGCGTCGGTCGAGCATTCCTTTTAGCGACGGACGTTCGATAAGGCCGGTGAGAGGCGAGCGATAGCCGTAGGACTTACGTTGCGGTTCGATTCCAATGCCCGATCGGCCTTCATACAGTGACTGCGTTACTTCGGCAAGATCTTTCCCTATGCAGGAGTATATACCTATGCCGGTTACAACTACTCTTCGTTTCATGTTATTATCTTTTTTTTAAGTGTATAGTCCTCCGTTCACGGAGATTACTTCGCCGGTGATGTAGGCGGCTTCGTTAGAGGCGAGGAAGCCTGCCAGGGCTGCAACTTCTTCGGGCTGTCCGAAGCGTCCGGCTGGAATCATTTGTTTTAATTGCTTTTCGTCGAGGTCGCGGGTCATATCTGTTTCGATGAAGCCCGGAGCTATTACGTTGACGGTCACTTTTCGCGCGGCTACTTCCAGAGCTAAGGCTTTGGAGGCTCCTATCAGGGCTGCTTTGGCCGCCGAGTAGTTGGTTTGCCCCGGAAGTCCTTTCAGTCCTGAGAGCGATGCGATGTTTATTATCCGTCCCCAGCGCGAGGTGAGCATATCTTTCAGCAGTCGACGCGTTACGTAGAAGAATCCATTCAATGTTGTATCGACCACCTTATGCCATTGTTCGTTTTGCATGAACACCATCATGCTGTCCATTCGAATCCCGGCATTGTTAACCAGTATGGCAATCGAGTCGCCTTCATGCGTATCCTGCCAATGGCCGATGGCATCGTCGGCCGAGTGAGGGTCGGCAGCGTCAAAGGAGAGCAGCTCGGCTTTTCCTCCCTTCGATTCTATTTGGAGGCGAGTATCAATAGCCGCCTCATGATTTGATCTGTAATTTATCAGAATGGGATACTGCATGGCGGCAAGCTGCAGGCAGATGGCCCGTCCTATGCCTCGCGATCCTCCGGTTACTAATGCGTATTTCATATCGCCTTATAATTTTGAGTCTATCATAAACTGTTTTAAGATCTCTATATCCCAAAACTTGGGCGTATCTTCAACGATGGTCGGGATTAGCTTCCGCACTTGCTCGTATGCCTGTCGGGTGGAGGATGCCAGCTTGGAGGCTATGCCGAGGCAGTCGACGGCTTGTGCAAGCGCAATGTACTGTATGGCCATCACTTCCCAGGCGTTATTAATGACGGTGGCGGTTATCATCGCCGAGTTTGTTCCCATGCTGACTATGTCCTGATTATCGTTGTTGCACGAGATGCTGTGTATCGACATGGGGTTCGAGAGGGTTTGGCATTCGGCGGTGGTTGAGGTTGCGGTAAACTGTGTAGCCTGCAATCCGTAGTTGAGGCCCAGAACGCCCATGTTCAGGAAGGGCGGCAGGATACCGTTAACGCGGTCGTGGCAGAGGTAGTTCAGCTGCCGTTCGGTGAGCATGGTTAGCTTGGTCATGGCAATCTTCAGTTTGTCCATCTCATAAGATATATAGTCGCCGTGGAAGTTTCCTCCGTGATATATATTTTGGCTATCCGGATCTATCACCGGATTATCGCATGCGGAGTTGATTTCGTTGAGCGTTACCATCTGCGCGTTAGCAACAGCATCCCAGATGGGCCCCAGCACCTGCGGCACGCATCGAAGGGAGTAGTATGGCTGCACCTTGTGGCTAAAAACCGTTTCATTGTTATCGCCGTTGTATAGCATGTTCTCGCGCTTTTGGAGGCAGGAGCTATCCTCTCCTGCAGATCTCATCAAAGAGGCGATGAGCTGCTGTCCTTTGTGATGCTTCATGTTGTTCAGAACATCCGAGAAGGCATCGTCATACGATCCGCTTATCTCGTTTATCCAAACGGATGCAAGTATAGATCGCCGCATCAATTGTTCGGCATGAAGGGCATTGATCATGCCTATACCGGCCATCACTGAGGTTCCGTTGGCAAGAGCCAGTCCTTCGCGTATTCTGATCTGTAAAGGTTTGAGCTTATGTTCGGCCATCACATCGGCCGTCGACCTCCATTCATCTTTGTATTTAACCTGCCCTTCGCCAATCAGCGCCAGGGCGATGTGAGCCAGCTGCACCAGATCGCCGCTTGCGCCCACGCCGCCATGCTCCGGAACCAGCGGATATATCTCGCGGTTTATCATCTCCGTAAGTAGGTCTGTAAGTTCGGGATGCACTCCCGATTTGGCTTGCGCGAAGGTCATCAAGCGGGCCAGCATGGCTGCTCTCACGTACTGGTCGGGCAGAGGTTTGCCGGCTCCGGTAGCATGACTGCGGATGATATTATATTGTAAGGCCTCTAAGGAATTATTGTCTACGCGGTACTGTGCCATAGGCCCGAAGCCCGTGTTAATACCATAAATGACCTTGTTTGCTGAGAAATCTTTGAGGAAATTGTAACAATCTGCTATCCGAGTTCGAGTGCCGGCGGTAAGTTCAATTTGTTCACCTTCCAGTAAAATCTTTTCCAATTGTTGGTGGTATAACGTCTCTGTTATTTTCATTTGAAATTTAATCGTTGCTTGTAATTGTGGCGCAAAAGTAGGAAACGAAATTGGTAATTGAAAGAAATGTTATAGGAATTTGGAATCAAACTATCCTACTTGCCTGTATTGATGCGCCTTCTGCCCTTCCTTCCGTCCGCAATATCTTCAAGTCTGTCCGACGTTCCGCCCATTTTCCCCTGATTGAGGCAAAAGCAACGCAAGCGCTGCCATCAATTCCCCTTCTTTAGAGGGGGCAGGGGGTGGTTCTGTCTCAAAAGGGATTGAATTGAGCTAGCTTTAGTCTTCACCACCCTGCCCTTCGGGCAGTCAATGTGTCAAAAGGTCATTATGCCTGCCCAAGCAGGTAATTCCCGCCCAAGCAGGTAATTCCGCCTGCCCAAATAGGTCATTCCCGCCCAAGCAGGTCATTCCGCCTGCCCAAGCAAGTCATTCCCGCGAAGGCGGGAATCTCCGATCGACAGCTGGGACGATTGTCTGTGTTTTTATATGATACAACTACAATCGTCCCCTTTTTTCGATCGGAGATTCCCGCCTTCGCGGGAATGACCTATTTGGGCAGGCGGAATGACCTTAATTTGCTGAGCCGACTTTTTCGGAATCGAAGGGAAATGTAACGTTACAACGGGCTTGTTTTTTGGAGATCGAGGGAAATGTAACGTTACAACGGGCTTGTTTTTTGGATATCGAGGGAAATGTAATGTTACAACGGGCTCGTTCTGCGGAAAAGGAGGCCAATGTAATGTTACAACCGGCTCGTTCTGCGGAATAGGAGGCCGATGTAACGTTACCACGGGCGCGTTCTGCGAAAATAGAGGCCGATGTAACGTGACAAC
>JAITHO010000220.1 GCA_031279915.1 Tannerellaceae bacterium | reverse complement strand
TCCGGCCCTCATCCCAGCCTACACCAACCTCCACAAAGGCCGCCCAAAAGAAGTCAAGAACCTCGGAGCCATCCCCGCCGCCGATGGAATCAAAATCCACTGGGACGCCTATTCCAAGCCCGACGACCCCGAATCCGCCCGCTATTTCGTCGTCTACTGCTTCCCCGCCAAAGGATCAATGGACAAAAACAATCCAGCCAACATCCTTGCAATCACATCCGACCAATCCGTCACCCTCCCCTTCAACCGAGTAGGCGACAAAGGATGCCGAGTAGTAGTAACCGCCGTCGACCGTTTCCATAACGAAACCAAAAAAGGCGTCACGCTACGCATCGAACCATAAGCGAATTGCTATGTTAACGCCAAATCGTTTTTCGGGCGTCAACATAGCGACTATTTTAGTTCAAAAAGAGGGAGAGGCGGGCAATGCGGAAGGCCCTAATGATAGAGCTCTTCCTTTTTTACCTTCACGATAGTTCCGAAAGCAGCCAAGCCGTTCATGTCGATCTTGCGAGCATTACCTACGATCGTATAAACAATGGGGCGGCCTTGAATGTTCTCTTCGTAAAAGTCGACAATATCCGACATCTCCATGCGAGGCAGTTGCTCCATCAGAGTCATGTTCGGATCGGCAGAATAGCCTTCGTTTATCATCGAGGCCACCCGTCCGGGTATGCGCCTGAAGCTTGGGTAATCAGAGCTGATTTGGTTGATGATAGATTGCTTAACGGCCGGAAGTCGTTCGGGTTTGACAGGCATGTTGCGAAGCAGGCTGTCGAGCACTTGCAGAGCGTCGATGGTTTTGTCGTTCTGCGTGGAAAGCATGGCGGTGAACGATCCGGGCTTGTCGCTGATGTTCATCGGCAGCAGAGAGTATCGTCCCTGAGCGATGTAGGCATACGAGCGAAATTCGCGTATCTCCTGAAACATTAATGACGACATATCTCCTCCGAAATATCCGGAAAACAGCCGCGAGGCATGGCGAGCGGTTTCGTCGGGCCGCGGCGTACTGCCTTTCACGTAGCAATTGATGATGCTTTGGGAGGCGTCGGGGGCGTCGCAAAAGTATACGGTTGGAGCGTCGTAGTCGGAGAGCAAGCGGTAGAAGGGCGAGGAAGAGGCTTCGGTAACCTGATCGAGCCGCAAGTGCGCGCGGGCAGATTCGGCAACGACTTCGGGCGATAGTGTGCCGCAATAATGCAGGTCGCACGAAACGCGAACGACCTCGCTCAGCACGGCGAGCAAGTCCTTTCCCTTCATCTTGGAGACGTCTTGAAGCGAAAGTTTGTTGAGGTAGGATGATTTATCGCCGTACCGAACTTTTTCGAGCAGGGCTTGCGCCATGCTTTCGGTCGATTTAAAAAAGGTTTTTTTCAGAACCTTTTCTTCGTCTATCAGTTGCTTCATTTTCCTGTCTTCGGGTTTGGCGCTTTGCAGGAAGGATGAAACAAGGGCTATTGTTCGGCCAAAGTTGGCATCGAATCCTCCGATGTGCACAACGAATCGGTTGTTGTCGACTTCGAAAGAGAGCGCGCTTCCGAGCGTTTGCAATTGCCCGCGGAACTCGTCGAAGCTCAGTTCTGTGGTGCCGAGTAGCGGCAGGTATGAGGTGAGCTGCACAAGGGCCGGCTGTTCGATCTTTCCTATGCCGAAGGATATATCGAGGGTGAAAATGTCGTTAACCGGATTGGCCGAGGCGTAGAGGGTAACGAGTGGCGAGAGGCGCATTATCGTCACGTCTTTCTCAAAGTTGAGGAAGCGTGCTTGGGTTTCTTGCACCGGCAAGCCGGCTAATTGGCGAGCGTATTCGGAGTATGCTTCGGTATTTCGGGGAACGACGGGTCGGAAGTTGGGCTTCGGAAGATTGTCTTTGGGATATTTGCCTGTCTTTTTGGTGACGTACAGATAGTCGTCGCCAAAGTATTTGCAGGCCACCTGCACTATATCGTCTTTGGTTAGCTCGTCGATTCGTTCTGTTTCCTTCAGATAGCTATCCCAGGTTTTGCCTTGCGAAAAGAGGGCGACCATCATTCCGGATCGGGAATTTATTTCTTCGAGCCGCGATGCGTATTTGCGCTTCTGTTCGAGCTTCAGGCTATTGAATATCTCATCGCTGAAATCGCCGGCCTTGACTCTCTCGAGCTCACGACGGATAAGGCCTACGGCGTTGTCAACCGACTGAAATACCAGCCTCGGAATGGCTATGAGTGCGATGATGCCGGCATCGTTAAAGCTTTCGTGCATCGTCATTGCGGCCATCAGCTTGTGATTAACCATCAGCTTATCGAAGAAGCCTGTGCCGTTGCTATTGTTCAGCAATCCGACAACAATGTTCAGCGCCGCCTGGTCGGGATGATTGGCCGGTACGCCGCGGAAGGCATATCCTGCGCCGGATACTATCGGAATGGGGAAGCGTATCTGGAATCTCTCCTCGCCATTGAAAGGTGGAATAGGTTCGGTAACGGAAACGGGTGCTTGCCCGCGACGTATGCGCGAGAAGGCTGCTTCAAGGATAGGCAGCGTCGTTTCCGGATCAAAGTCGCCGCTCAGGATTAGGCCCATATTGGAGGCGACGTAGTATTTCTCGAAGAAGGCGCGCATCTCCGACAGCCTCGGATTCTTCAGATTCTCCGTACTGCCGATGATGGGATATGCGTAAGGATGCGGATGGAAGAAGCGAGCCAGAAGGCTGTCGATGGCGTCGCGTCCAACAACGTCGCCATACATATTCTTTTCCTCGTAAACGGTTTCGAGCTCGGTTTGGAACATGCGGAACACGGGATTGATCAGCCGCTCGCTGTTGAGTTCGGCCCATTGTGCTATGTATTGCGGGGAGAATGTGTTGTAATAAACCGTATAGTCGAAGGATGTGCTTGCATTGAGCCGTGTGCCTCCGTAGCGCGATATCAGGCGATTGAACTCATTGGGGATAACATAGTCGGCGGCTTGCACGCTTAGTTCGTTGATTTCGATTTGCATGGCGGCGCGCTCTTTGGGGCTAACGGTTTGCGCCAGGCGATCGTAACGTTCGGATATGGAATCGAGCAAAACTTTCTCGGCTTCGTAGTCAACCGTTCCGATCTTATCGGTTCCCTTAAACATGATGTGCTCAAAGTAGTGCGCGATGCCGGTGTTTGGCGTGTCTTTAGCTCCGGCTCTTACAACCACAGCTCCGAATATTTTCGGTTGGCTATGATCTTCGTTCAGCCAAACGGTCATGCCGTTGCTCAGAGTGTGCGGCAAAACTTTAAGCGGGCCGGCCATCTGTGCCGACATAATGTTTCCGCATGAAGATATTAAAGCCACTGTCAGTAGTCTGTTCATGTTTGATTACACCTTAACGGTTTTCGATAATGTCGAAGCCCGTATAAGGAACGAGGGCGGCGGGGATGCGTATTCCTTCCTTAGTTTGATTATTCTCCAGCAAGGCGGCTACTATGCGCGGGAGAGCCAGGGCGCTTCCATTCAAGGTATGGCAAAGAGAGTTCTTCTTTGATCCATCATTATACCGGCATTTAAGTCTGTTGGCCTGAAAGCTCTCGAAGTTCGATACGGAGCTAACTTCCAGCCATCGCTTTTGGGCGGCTGAATATACTTCAAAGTCGAAGGTGAGGGCCGACGTAAAGCTCATATCGCCTCCGCACAGCCTCAGCATCCGCCAAGGAAGCTCCAGCCGTTCAATCAGCCCCTGCACATGAGCTGTCATAGCCTCCAATAATTGATATGAACGAGCCGGAATGTCGATGCACACTATCTCCACTTTATCGAACTGATGCAAACGATTCAGCCCGCGCACATCTTTGCCATACGAACCGGCCTCTCTGCGGAAGCAAGGCGAATAGGCCACGGTTCGCTTCGGCAGCTCTTTCGCAGTAAATATGGTGTCGCGATAGATATTCGTTACTGGAATTTCGGCTGTAGGAATCAGATAAAGATCGTCGGTCGTTGCGTAATACATCTGGCCCTCCTTGTCGGGCAGGTTGCCTGTGGCGTAAGCCGATGCGGAGTTGACAACAAAAGGCGGCTGCACTTCGGTATATCCCGCCTCAACTGCGCTGTCGATAAAGAAGCTGATCAGCGCTCTTTGCAGCCGGCTCCCTTTGCCCTTGTAAACAGGAAAGCCTGAGCCGGTGATTTTCACCCCGAGCTCAAAGTCAATCAAATCATATTTGGAAGCAAGATCCCAGTGCGGAAGGGCGTATGCGGGATCGAGCTCCGGAATCAATCCGCCTTGCCGTTCTACCACATTATCATCGGCTCCCTTGCCTTCGGGAACAGATTCGTGAGGAAGATTCGGCATCTGTTCGAGGATTTCGCGTACGGTTACCTCGCTCGAGCGACGAATCTTTTCGCTTTGTTCAATCTTGTTTTTAACCTTAACAATCTCTTCGCGTATTGCTTCTGAATCATCAGCCTTGCCGGCCATCGTTGCTCGGCGGAGATCGTCGGAAAGAGTCTTTAGCGTAGTACGATTTTCTTCTTCACGTTGCTGATAAAAGCGGCGCATGTCGTCATGACGGAGAAGTTCTTCAATTTTCACTTCCGCTTCATAATGCTTTTTTGCCAGCCTGCGGATAACATCTTCACGATTCTCGGAAATAATCTTTACGGTCAACATTCGTATTTAATTTTTTTTATTGAAACGGCGCAAAGGTACAGAATAATTTTAATCTTCCTTAGGGCTTGCACGGGCTCTCACACATTTAATGCTGAATGTAGAGACCGGAGAACTTTGCCTGGAATTTCATTGAGCGTCGTCGTATATCGGGCGATCTGCAAAAATCATTTGACGGAGGCTCTGGAAATTTCCTGCGGTGCCTCTGACAGAGGACAAAATTGTCCCGATGGGCCATCGGAGGATCGGATAGCTGCATTTTGCAAGGCTCGCAAAACATCATACTATTTGAGCGAAGGCGCGTTTCGATACCACTTGAACACTGACAGCTGCTATTTCAATAACTTCCTGAATGTTTCGGCAGCTTGGGATGATGCTTTCGGTGAGGTAAAGACGCCGGAGCTTGTTAGGCAACAACTAAAAAATAATAGCTTTTCGGCCAACAGCATTACGCATTGGATTCGGCTCGGCCAAAACGGCAAAGGAGTAGAAATACTGTCGAAAAACGCTTTCCGAACGCAGCCGCAACGTTTGACTATCACGCCCGGACTGTATCCCGACCGCTTCAATAATGGCGACTGCTATGCCGCGCATACGCAAAACGTACGTTATAACGCTTTGGCGTCTAACAATAGATTGTCGTTTCTTTCCGCAGTAGTTCTCGGCGATATAAAAATAGATCCGGCGGCAAACATTAATGTGGAGCACCAGACGTTACATTCCGACTTGGGCATAAGCGCCGCAAACGGAAGTTCACAACCTATTACCGATACTGAAATGCAGAACAACATCGCATGGACGCGCATCAATGCCGGCATTTCGATAGATGGATCATATACTGGAGAACGGCTGAAGCTGAATTGGATGTTGCCTATAATTTATCGCTATACTGTTATTGACAACTTGCTCAAAAACGACGAAAAACAGATCAAAGGAAAGTTTTATTTTCAGTCTTCGCTTTCAGCCAAATATAATTTAACTCCCCAATTTGAGGCAAACGCTTCCGCCGAATTTCATACGCAAACGCCCGGATTGTCAACGATCTATACGGGCTATATCCTGCAGAATTACCGAAGCATCAATCGTTACGACACTAAGCTTTTCGACTCGCACGGATTATTTACATCGCTTAGTTTATCGCACAAAAATATCTTAAGCATGTTTTTGCGAGTTGCGGCATAAAATATACCCTATATCAAAGCGAAGGAATATACGGCCAAATATTTGACGGATTACTTTTGGATACACAGCTCTCCATGCAAGCCAACGACGGCAATTCTTTAGCTATAAACGGACGTATAAGTAAAGGATTTGATTGGAAGTTGACTGTCATTTCGACTGAAGCATTATCAGGAAAATCAACAAGCAAACAGATGCGCCAAAACAAGCTTGTTGACTATAAAAGCCAATGGATACAGGCAAACGCTGCCATGAATATGAAGCCTTTTCAATGGTTGATTATAGATTATAAGGCATCGTGGGGGCATAGCCAAGCTAAAGCAAGTACAGGCGAGCAGTTTTCTGCCATACAATCCTTAAAGCAGCGCATTATGTTAGATATTTTACTACCCTTCGACATTAATTTAAATTATTCATTTGAACATTATTACAACAGTGCCGCTCAGCATAATAAAATTTTTTCGTTAACCGATGCTGCTATTGTTTATACTTATAAAGGCATCCGTTTTTCGCTTGACTGGACCAATATATTGAACACTGCAACATACGTTTCTAAATATTACGATACCTTAAACTCGTATTATTCCGAATATAATATCCGTCAAATGGCGGTCATGCTAAAAGTGAACTTTAGGTTAGTTTAAGGATAGGACTATGGAGGCAATAAAGTAGGCTATATTGTTTTGAAAGAATTGATAAATCTATATAAAATCCGATTATTAAATATTTATACAATGAAAACTATAATCATCACATTGCTATTACCCTTTTTATTCTTCTCAAAGATTTTGGCCCAACCGGCTCCATTACCCCAGAAAATAGATAAGTATAAGGTGATCGATTCTGTGGTATATATTATTACCTATAAATTGACTTTTATAAGGGATATACGCACTACAAACAGCGATAACGAGATTGTTGTTTTAGAGATAGGTCGCAATTATTCCAAATCGTATTCTAAGACTTTATTTGACGCAGACTCCGTAGCTGCAGAATGGATAAAAAACAGAGCGAAGGCCATTCCTTGGGCAAAGAAAAATGTGCCGATTGCAGATATTTATAAAGACCATAAGAAGAAAAACTGTAAGGTTATTTTTCGCTCTATTTTAAGCGGACCGGTTTATCAATACGAAGAAAAAACGAATCTAATGAACTGGTCAATACAAGCTGAGAAAAAAAAATTTCTTGCTTATTCCTGTCAAAAAGCAACAACGAATTTTAGAGGCCGAGAATACGAAGCCTGGTTCACAACTGATATTCCTTTGCACGAAGGTCCTTGGAAATTTGCGGGACTACCAGGCCTGATATTATTCGTTAACGACAAACAAGATCATTATATATTTTAATGTATCGGCATCGAAAAAGCTGAAACAAAACCTCCGCTGAAATACTGGCTATGGGATTATCAAAGCATCAAACATGAGCAACTAAAATTGATTGAGAAAAGAATGCACCTAAATACTTACGAATACTGTATGAGCATTGGACAAGATGTTGCAGGAGACCCCATAGAAATGAAAAAGAAGCTGGTTTATCCTTACAATCCCATTGAGTTAGAGTGAAACATGAACATCGCTCCAATTGCCGCTATTGCAATTATGGAATTTATATTATGACCATGACATCAGAAAAATGCTTGCCGGAGCGTCGTTTCAAGTTTTCGGAAGTTTACGAAGGGCTGTCGGAAAATCATTTCAAGAGAGCTTTGCAAAATGAGTTATCGGATTCTCTGACAGAGTATGCCTATCGGAACAATTTTGTCATCTGACAGAGCCGCCGCAGGAAATTTTTGGAGCCTCTGTCAAATGATTTTTTAACCATCCAGAAAAAATGGAGCCTCTGTCAAATGATTTTTTAACTATCCAGAAAAAATGGAGCCTCTGTCAAATGATTTTTTAACCAGCGGAAAAAAATGGAGCCTCTGTCAAATGATTTTTTAACCATCCGGAAAAAATGGAGCCTCTGTCAAATGATTTTTTAACCATTCAGAAAAAATGGAGCCTCTGTCAAATGATTTTTTCGCCATCCAGAAAAAATGGAGCCTCTGTCAAATGATTTTTTAACCATTCAGAAAAAATGGAGCCTCTGTTAAATGATTTTTTCGCCATCCAGAAAAAATGGAGCCTCAGTCAAATGATTTTTTTTACGGATTGCTCAATATGTGACGATATTCAATGTATTTTGTCTGCCAGAAATACAGAATAGATAAAATCCAATTTTTATAGCTCTCGTGCAAAGCTCTCTTCAAGCTTTCATAAGTTTAGGAAAGCTTGTCGGAAAAACTCCAGGGATGCCTTTTTTTGTGTTAAAATTACATTGTTAGTCAGCACTAAGGACAGAAGACGACCTGTTGTATTTGGAAGCCAGGAATCGCAACAGTGCTGTTAGGGTCCGAAGGCACTCAGACGACGGACCATTTTCGCCCCCAAAAAAATCATATTACAATTTGCTACGTTTATAGGGCTGTTGAAAAAAAGACGCAAGCTAAGCGGGCTATGCAGTTGCTGTATTCAAAGCAAACACATACTTTTGCGAACAATTTGGCTGAAAAAATGACTGATTATCGTAATGAATTATTAAATAATTTCGAAAGGAGAGTTTACGAATTACTTGGACTTTGCGACAGGCAAAGAAAGAAAATCGAGGAGCTCAGAGAACTTGTGGCCGCAAAAGACAAAGAGATACAAGAGGCGCACAAGCTTGCCGGAGAATGGAAAGCCAAATACAACGATTTGCTGACAGCGCGAGTGATTGCTACCGACGATATATCGATGCGAAATGCCAAAAAGCGCTTAGCGGATTTAGTCAAAAAAGTAGACAGATGTATTGATTTATTGAAAAGTGAATGAGCCATGGACGACGAATTTATGGTCAAAGTTGATATAATCGGACGCAAATTCCGGATGTGGATAGCACGCAAAGACGAAGGTTTCGTTCGAGACGTGGCGAAGCAGATCAACATGAAATACAATCGTTACAAGAACAAATACACAAAGGATGCCGGCGAAATAGATTGGCTCGCCATGACGGCCTACACGCTTTCGAAAGAGCTCTTGCAGGCTTCAGATCGCAACGATACGGCTCCTTATGAAGATAAAATACGACAAATTACCGCCTTGCTCGAACAATATCTCAATGAACACAATGACTAAAAATCCGGCCGAGCTCAGGCAAGCGCAAAGCTCACCAAGCGGCAAAGCGGCAATGTGAGGATTTTTTTGATTACTAATATAAATGAATTAAATGCGTATAAAATATGATTATAACAATTAGCATAGCAATAGCAACATTCTTAATAGGAGCCGGATTAGTCTGGATAACGATGAAATATATTCTCAAATCCAAATGCGAGAGTATAGTCAGAGACGCCGAAAAAGAAGCGGAAACAATAAAGAAAGCTAAGCTGCTCGAAGTTAAAGAGAAGTTCATACAGCTAAAGGCCGACCTAGAAAAGCAAACATCAGCGCGCAACTCAAAGCATCAGTCAACCGAAGCAAAGCTGAAACAAAGAGAATTATCGCTCACCCAAAAGCAGGAAGAGCTACAACGGAAAAATAATGAGCTCGACGGCATAAAAGAAAACCTCGCCGCACAGTCTGAAATCATAGAGAAAAAGAAAAGCGAACTCGACAAGCTGAAGGCCAAGCAAGTTGAACAGCTCGAAGTTCTCTCAGGCCTGTCGGCCGACGAAGCCAAGGAACGACTGTTCGAATCAATGAAGGAAGAAGCCAAAACGCAAGCCGCATCCTATATCAACGAAATCATGGAAGAGGCCAAGATGACGGCCAACCGCGAAGCAAAACGGGTTGTGATTCAAAGCATACAAAGAGTGGCTACGGAAACGGCTATCGAAAACTCCGTGACCGTATTTCACATCGAATCCGACGAGATAAAAGGACGGATAATCGGCAGAGAAGGACGCAACATTCGCGCTCTGGAAGCTGCCACCGGCATCGAGATTGTTGTGGATGATACTCCGGAAGCCATCGTGCTTTCAGGCTTCGATCCTGTTCGGCGCGAAGTGGCCCGCCTGGCATTGCATCAGCTCGTGCAAGACGGACGCATACATCCGGCACGCATAGAAGAAATCGTCAACAAAGTTCGCAAGCAAGTGGAAGACGAGATAATCGAAACCGGCAAGCGCACGGTTATAGACATGGGAGTTCACGGCTTGCATCCGGAGCTTATACGGCTTATAGGCAAGATGAAATATCGATCCTCCTACGGACAAAACCTCCTGCAACATGCCCGCGAAACGGCCAACCTCTGCGCAGTCATGGCATCCGAACTTGGACTCAATCCGAAGAAAGCTCGGCGAGCCGGACTATTGCACGACATCGGCAAAGTGCCCGACGATGAGCCCGAACTGCCCCACGCCATACTTGGCATGAAGCTCTGCGAAAAATTCAAAGAGCGCCCAGATATATGCAATGCCGTTGGCGCCCATCACGACGAAGTGGAGATGCAAACCCTGCTGGCGCCCATCGTTCAGGTATGCGACGCCATATCCGGAGCGCGTCCGGGAGCACGTCGCGAGATAGTGGAAGCCTACATCAAGCGATTGAACGACCTCGAAAAGCTAGCCCTATCGTATCCCGGAGTAGCAAAAACATACGCCATCCAAGCCGGTCGCGAGCTGCGCGTAATAGTTGGAGCCGATAAGATAGACGATAAGGAAACGGAAAGCCTATCGAACGAAATCGCCAAAAAGATTCAAGACGAGATGACATATCCGGGCCAGGTGAAAATCACCGTGATCAGAGAAACCAGGGCAGTAAGCTACGCCAAATAAAAGGACGAGGCGGAAAGACAGTGAATCTGCTGATCGAACAAGGCAACTCCTCGGCCAAGGTTGCCATATATAATAAAGGTATAAGAGAGGCTTCGTTCGTGTACGAGAAATTCGATACAGCCGCAATGCAGCCCCTCTTTGAATTATATAAGCTGAGATACGGAATAATGTCGTCGGTAATCATGCCCGACGAAGAGCTACAAACCGAACTCCGCAAGCGCCTCGAACGCTTTATCTGGCTCGACGAACAGGTGCCAACCCCCCTTGTCGTTAAGTACAAAACTCCCGCAACCTTAGGCAAAGATCGTTTGGCAGCAGTTGTCGGAGCTTTCCACATCAAGCCCGGACACGATTCGCTAGTTATAGACGCCGGCACAGCCATAACCTACGACCTTGTGGATTCGACCGGAGCTTATCTCGGCGGCAATATATCCCCCGGAATGAACATGCGCTTCAAAGCCCTGCATAGTTATACAAAGCAACTTCCCCTGGTTACTATAAGCGAGGCCGAAGTACCGCTGATTGGCGACAGCACAGAGACAGCAATACGGTCGGGAGTGGCAAATGGGATAGTATATGAGATGGATGGAGTAATAAATAAGCTGCGAATACGCTATCCTGAGCTTTTCATTTTTTTAACAGGTGGTAATTCGTTTTATTTTGCAAGACGATTAGAAAATATCACCTTTGCGGATATTAATTTAGTGCTGACAGGATTAAACAGAATCTTAGAATATAATGTTGAGAATTAATAGAAACAGAGCAATCATCGCAATCATCGCACTCTTCCTTGCAATAAATCCCATATCATTATTAGGGCAAAACAATACAAGTTCGCCGTACACACGATACGGGTACGGCGCATTGGCAGATCGATCTTTTGGAGCCGGTCGTGCAATGGGAGGCATTGGATACGGCCTTCGTTCCAACAAACAAATAAACCCCATGAATCCCGCGTCCTATTCAAGCATGGATTCATTAACCTTCATATTCGATTTCGGAATATCAGGCCAGATGTCATGGTTTAGCGATGGAGTAAATACCGACCTCAGCAGAAACGGCAACTTGGAGTATGTAGCCATGCAGTTCCCCATTCACCGCCAGGTAGCGCTCAGCTTTGGACTGCTGCCCTATTCGTATGTCGGATACCTTTTCGGAGCCCATACTTCAGGAGCAAATCCATATACCGAGAGCTTTGTCGGCAAAGGCGGATTAAACGATGTGTATGGAGGATTGTCAATAGATATATGGAAGAAGCGTCTTTCATTAGGAGCCAATATCAGTTATTTGTTTGGCAACTTATCACACGTACAAACCCTGTATTTTGATTCGGAAGTAGTGGGAGCATCAGCCTCCGAGCGCACGCAATCGCTTACAGTTAACGACATCAAGCTTGACTTCGGACTTCAATACACACATCCGATCAGCCGCTACGAACATTATACCGTAGGCTTAGCCTTCTCGCCCGGCAAACAACTGAAAGCTATTTCGTCAGACATAAGCAAAACCGGAAACTTAGCTGGCGACACAGTAAGCATCTCCGATCAGAAATTTGACATGGCAAGCTCATTGGGATTTGGACTGTCGTATGTGAAGCAAAATAAGCTAACTTTGGCTGCTGATTTTTTATATGAACCATGGAGTGGATCCAGATTCTTTGATAATACAGGTCAGTTTCAGAATCGCATGCGAGCAGCCCTCGGCGTTGAGTACATCAAAGATTTTTCAAGCAAAAATTTCTTTAACAAAACCCGATACAGAGCGGGAATACATTACGGAAATTCGTATTTGCAAATAAAAAATAAGGGCTATAACGAAATTGGAGCAAGCTTTGGATTAGGCATCCCGCTGGTAGATAACCGTTCGTTGCTAAATATAGGATTTGAATATGTGCAGGTACAACCGGAAGTAAAAACAATGATCAACGAAAGATATTTCCGCATCACCATCAATTATACCTTCAATGAAGGCTGGTTTTATAAGTTCAAAGTAGATTAGTGATTAAACAAAATATTAAAATATATACAATTATGAAAATAAGAACATGGATAATAGTGGCCGGATTAAGCAGCATTATATCCGGCGTGTATTCTCAGAAAGGTGTAGATAACGGCACCAGATTCGGTTCGGGGGTAGATAGTGTTAATTGCATCAAGAACGTCAGTCTCTTCTCTTCGTATGCAAAGACCAACAACTTTAAAGATGCCCTCGAATTTTGGCAAGCTGCCTACAACGAATGTCCCGCAGCAACTAAAGACATCTACCTCTACGGAGTGAGAATTGTGGGATGGCAAATCGACAGCGAAACAGATCCAACAAAGAAAGCTGCATTGTTAAACGATTTGATGACCGTATATGACAAGCGTATCAAATACTTTGGAGATGATCCTAGATACGGAAAAGATTGGATTATCGGACGGAAAGTGCTCGACTACTTCCAGAGAATGGGCGAAAATGCAGACTCCAAACTCATTTACGCCTGGACAAAAGAAGCTGTCGACCAATATCAGGAAAAAACAGACCTGCTCGCCCTTTCATATTATCTAATGGCATCTAATCAACTAATGCTGGCCGACCAGTCGCATCGGGAAACTTACATCCAAGACTACCTCAAAATCTCAGCTATTGTTGATAAACAAATTGCAGCTGCTACCGATGAGAAAGACAAAGAAGCTCTCCTCACCACCAAAGCCGGATTCGACAACGGATTCGCCAATAGCGGTGCAGCCGACTGCGAAACCCTCCAAAGCATTTATGCGCCAAAGGTGGAACAAAACAAAGACAACCTGGAGGTGCTGAAAGAAACAATCTCGCTCCTGAGAAGAATGCGTTGCAACGAAATTGAAGCCTATTTCACTGCAGCAACCTACGCCCACAAACTAGCGCCAACGGCAGAATCTGCCAGAGGACTAGCCCGAAAAGCTATTAGAGACAAAGACTACGCAGCTGCCGTACCACTCTTTGAAGAAGCCGCCGGAATGGAAACTGACGCTATCGTTAAAGCCGAAGACTACTACGTCATCGCCGCCATGCTGAACGACCAGAAAAACTACAGTCGGTCAAGGCAATATTGCCAGAAAGCCATTGACGCTAATCCCAATTACGGCGCGCCATACCTCCTCATCGGACAAATGTATGCAGCAACAGCAGGCTCGCTATATCCCGACGATCCCGTTATGAGAAAAATAGTTTACTATGCCGCCGTCGATAAGTTCGCCAGAGCAAAACAGGTTGACCCGAGCGTAAGCGATGACGCCAACAAACTGATCAATACATACAGCAACTACTTCCCCAGCTCCGAAGAGATCTTCATGCATCCCGATCTGGAAAAGGGAAACCCCATTACTGTCGGAGGATGGATCGGCGAACGAACAACTGTCAGATAACGATGTGATTTTTTTATCTATCTTTCATACACTTTCCAGAAGCATGGCTTTCATCATAACAATGATGATCGCTGTGCTTCTTTTTATAGCGGCCTGTTCGGGGAAAAAGCAGGAGACCGTAACTGTTGCCTTCGACCCTGAACACTCTCATACTATGAAAACAACTGATGTCGCAACCCTCCTGTCTGATTCCGGCGTCACACGATACAGAGCCGAGGCCGAGCTATGGTTCATATACGGCAAAGCAAGCGAACCCTACTGGTACTTTCCCGATGGCATTTATATCGAACAGTTTGATACACTATTCAACGTGAAGGCAATGATAAAGGCCGACACCGCATGGTTCTACGAAAAGCAGGAGCTGTGGAAAGGCACAGGCAATGTCGAAATGAGAAGCTTAGAAGGCGATTATATCTCCTCCTCCATAATATATTGGGATCAAAAGGCGCACAAAATATATTCTGATCGCTTCACCCTTATCGAACGAGACGGAAGAACCATCCGCAGTCAAAACGGTTTCGAATCCGACGAAGCCCTCTCATACTATCATCTATACAATTCCTCCGGTAATCTTCTCTTCGAAGAAACTCCGCAGGAGGCCGACACGGTTGCTACTGAATAGCGCTACTCCCGACTGGGCATATTGTTCGGCATCGGTTACAATTCACGGTATCAAAGCCACGTTCCGTTTTCCCATAAGTATATGCCCGGCAGAGTTTCTGATTAACAGCCCCATTCTTGATGGCATTAACCGGGCAGCTGTCTATGCACTTCCGGCATTTTTCTATACATACACTCAATGAAAGAGAGTCGGACGTCAGTTTCAAATCAGTAAGTATGGCACCAAGCGTCAGTCTGTTGCCAAAGCGCCGGTTCAGAAGCAGAGTATTTTTCCCGATTGTTCCCAAGCCGGCGGCTACGGCAATATGTCTGATAGACAGCAAACCGCGACCTTCCATAGTGTCGAGATCCCAGTATTCATAAGGAACGTCGCAAGGCATTGGAACAGCTATGCAATGATAGTCATCTTCTAATCGCTTAGCTGCTTTCAATGCAATTCGATCTGTTTCCGTAACGCTTAAATTGTTGTAGTAGCCATAAATCAAGCGGGGTGAAACTTTGGCAAGTCCGTTAGGCAAGGCTATTCCAAACGCAATTACAGATTGGCAATCAGGGAAAATATCTTTAGGATGGAACCCCACCGGAGAATTATCAATGCGGTCGAGACCTGCAAAACCGCAAATGTTCGCTCCAAAAAGCGTTATTAACTCACGAATTTCCTCTTTCATACAATATCAAACTTTATTACCGGAATCCGTCCTCCTTCGTAAACTAAACTCGCATCCACAATACTGCTGATTGTAAAAGTCATTATCTCGCAAGAGTTCCCTTCGTCGCTCGCTCAGGCCGCCTTTTCGCCAGTTTTTTTCATAGAAGCTAATGCCTGGATATTGTGCAGCGGCCCAATGTCCCGCCTCTGCAATCTGCTCGAGGCTTTTTTGTCGAGATGCGGCAAGGGTGGTGGCAAACGATTTGATTCCGCGTTCGGCTGCGAAGTTGGCCGTTGCCAGCAAGCGTATTTTGAAACATTCGAGGCAGCGAAGGCCTCGCTCGGGCTCATCTTCGAGGCCGGTTATGCGCTCCAGCCAAAGGTCGTGCGAGGCATCGCCATCAACTGCTTCAAGCCCCAGCGAATGTGCATAGCGCGAACATTCTTGCCTGCGGATCTGATATTCTTGTTCGGGGAAAATGTTAGGATTGTAATAAAACAAAAGGGGGCGGATCCCGTTGGCCATAAGCCATTCGATCACCGCCGCCGAGCATGGGGCGCAGCATGTATGAAGCGCCAATGTTTGCATCCGGAGGTCAGGAGCAGCGTATCGACCGCCCGATTTTCAAGATGGTTGTTTGCGTGATGTTGTTAAGTTCGCACAGACGGCTCACCGAGATGCCGTACTTGCGGGCAATGCCTCCGAGAGTGTCGCCTGCCTTGATTGTGTAGTAGGCTGGTTCTGACAGATCGCGGCCAACGGCGGCCGAGGCTATGATTTGCTTGCCTGAGGGCTGCTGAACCTTGGGCGATGCGCTTGCTGCCGATTTAGCTTTAGCCTTAGGCGTTGCATCCTCTGCGGCTACGACCGTTGCGCTGCTTCCTTTTCCGATACCGCATCGCAGGGCGCGACCGATGCGCAATGTGGCCGACGCGCTCAGTCCGTTCATCCGACGCAGCTCGCTCACGCTTGTTCCGTAGCGGGCGGCAATGGCGCCGAGCGTATCGCCGCTCTTCACGATGTGATAGATGATTTGTTCGTCGGTGGCAGTATAAATGTTTGTGTTGCGGCCATTCATGGCAATGTTGCGAAACACGTAGGAATCTTTGTAGGGCATGCCGGTTTCGAAGTCGATCAGGTCGGATGGATTGAGGGCCTGTCCGAGGAAACGGGTTTCGAAGTGGAGATGCGATCCGGTTGAGCGTCCGGTGTTGCCTCCCAGAGCGATTGCCGAGCCTGCCTGAACGATGTCGTTCACATCAACGAGGCTTTGCGAAAGATGTCCGTACACGGTTTCCAAACCGTTTGGATGTCGTATCACCAGGTAGTTGCCGTATCCTCTTCGTTCGAAGCTTCGGATACGAACTTTTCCTGTGAAGGCTGCATAAACCGTATCGCCAATTTGCAATTTAAGGTCGATGCCGCGATGCATTCGCCGCCGGCGCGGGCCATAGAGCGACGTCACCCTAACGGAATCTTTCATTAACGGCATAACGAAGGCCGTGAAATCAACAATACATGTATCGGGAAATACAATCTGCATCGTATCTGCTCTGAACGGATCAACCCATTTGTTGTTCCAGCTTGATCCATAAAGCTCGTCGGCTGGATAGAGGAGATCCTCTTCTTCCTCGAGCAACATATCTTCTGTTGTCTGAATTTTATCAAGCGACACGTTCACTCGCTTGTCTTTGTCTGCTATCAACACCTCTTCGGGCATATCTTCTGCCTGAATCTCTTCCGCCGTTTGTCCGTATAGCATAGTCCTCGGTAGGATTATCGCCAACAGGCAGGCGAACAATAAACTTATTTTCATCCTTTACTCTTATTTTGTTTTGTG
>JAITHO010000151.1 GCA_031279915.1 Tannerellaceae bacterium | reverse complement strand
CATGATTCGAGAGGCGTTTATCCGCTTGCCGATATTTATGATGAGGAGGGGAAGATAATCACTTCGCGCCCCGGCAATGATCCGCAGCTCTGGAACTATTATCTGAACCTCGACAATACAAGCAGACTACGGAAGAAGGATCGCTTCCTGGGTAGCTATTACGTGGAGGCCAAGCTGCCTTTCGACATCAGCTATCGCACGAACGTCGGTATAGACATAGGCCCGGACTACGATTATAACTTCTTCGGAGCCCTGAGTTCCGACCGTTCGGGCAGTCCTGCCAGGGCCGAGAACAAGGGCGATAACCGCAGGATGTATACCTGGGAGAATCTTCTGTTCTACAATAAAACCTTTAATAAGGTGCATACGGTTGGCCTCACCTTGCTGCAATCCATACAGCAGGAAACGCTCGAAACCTTTGAGATTAGGGTGAAGGATTTGCCGTATGAGAATCAGCTCTGGTATAATGTCGGCTCGGCTCAGACGATAGAGGGGGTTAACAGCTCTTATGTTCGCTGGAGGCTGTCGTCGTTTATGGGCAGGCTGAATTATAACCTGAAGGATAAATATCTGCTGACTATATCGGCTCGATACGATGGATCGTCGCGTCTGGCTCCGGGACATAAGTGGGTGTTGTTCCCATCGGCTGCCTTGGCTTGGAGGATTAATGAGGAGGCTTTCCTGAAGGACGTTGCTGCTATCAGCAACCTCAAGCTGCGTCTTGGCTACGGAATAACGGGCAATACGGCTATCGATCCCTACAAAACTCAGGGAAGCCTTGAGTACGGACGATACATCTACGGCTCGCAAGGCGTACTGTCGTTCTATCAGAAGGAAATGCCCAATCCCTATCTATCCTGGGAAAGCACTACGCAATGGAACGCGGGTATAGACTTCGGATTCCTTGGCGGGAAGATCAGCGGAGTTATAGATGCCTACATGCAGAATACGGAGGGGCTACTCATGGAGCGACAGCTGCCTATAGTGTCGGGCTTCCCCAACGTGATGTCGAACATAGGCAAGATTCGCAACAGCGGAATAGAAGTAACCATCAATACGCAGAACGTTCACCGCAAGAACTTCAGCTGGTCGACCGACTTTATCTTCTCCGCCAACAAGGAGGAGATCACCGAACTGTACAACGGCAAGAACGACGACGAAGGCAACAAATGGTTCATAGGATATCCGGTCAGGGTATTCTACGACTATAAATCCGACGGCATCTGGCAAATCGAAGACCAGGCCGAGCTCGATAAATGGGGCGGCGTCTTCAAGCCGGGCGACGTGAAGGTGGTAGATAAGAACGGCGACTATAAGATTACTTCAGCCGACCGCTTTATCCTCGGACAGGTGGAGCCTAAGTTCAACCTCAGCCTCAGCAATTACTTCAACGTTGGCAACTTCGACATGAGCCTCTTCCTCACCGGATCATTCGGCCAGATGAGAAAGTTTGAGCGTAACTGGAGCTTCAACGGGCGATACAACGGCGCTAAGGTGAACTACTGGCGCATAATAGGTGAGGATTCGAGCGGCAATCCTATCAGCAACAAAAGCAACGATGCTCCGCGACCCAACCGCGACTTCGAGAATCCTAACTACATCGACGCTCTATACTACTCCGACGCTTCCTTCCTCCGCGTAGGGCAGGTGACGCTGGGATACTCCCTGCCTACATCGCTGCTCGGCAAGCTGGGAATAAGCAAATGCAGGATTTACGCTACCGTGCAGAACGCATACCTCTTCACCAAGTTCCCCGGCATAGACCCTGAGCTGGGAAACCAAGACGATAACCGCGGATTCAACGAGCCCGTGCCGAGAACCTACTTGCTCGGACTTAATCTGAGCTTCTGATACTATCACTTTAAAAACGAATCAAAATGAAAAGTATAACGAGATACTGCTTAACGCTTATAGCAATAGCAATCCTTTCTTCTTGCGACTCTTTCCTGGAGGAAAAAGTCGTCAGCGGAGTATCATACGACTTCTTCGAAACTAAAACCGGAATGGAAAGCGCTGTTAACGGCGCCTACACCACCATGCGATGGTACGTGGGAGGCGAACGATACTACTGCTTCAACGAATACGGCGTCGACTACATCTGGGAAGGCGCCGACGGTGGACAAAAAGATGCCTTCAACAAGTACAGCGTCCAGATGAACTCCGGCCACGGCCTCCTCTACGAATTCTGGGAGAATAATTTTAAGGGTATAAACCGAATCAACACCGCGCTGATGTACCTGCCCAAAGTGGTGGATATGACAGAGGCCGAGAAGCGATCGCGCGAAGGTGAGCTACGATTCATGCGCGCATACTTCTACTACGATCTGGTGCAGCACTTCGGGCCCATACCGCTCAATCTTGAGGGCAACGTCACCGAGATCGTTACTGACTTCAAGCGAGCTCCCGTGGCCGACATCTACCAGGCTATCATCACCGACCTGCGATTCGCATCCGAAGCCTTGCCCGACGTAGCACAGCAGAGCCAGCGCGGACGAGCTACCAAGTGGGCCGCAACTAATCTGCTCGCCAAGGTATACCTCACCCGAGGGAGCGCCGTGAACGACAGTCGCGGACAGAAGGCTACCGACATGGACAGCGTTATCGTTTACGCCAACGCCGTCATCTCATCCGGCAAGTTCGCTCTCACCCCCGACTATCAAACATTCTTCGACCAGAAGCTGCATAAAACAACGTCGGAGGTGATATTCGCCATAGAGTTCACCGGAGAAGTGCTCTTCAACGGCGACGGCAACAAGATGCACCTCTACTGGGTGCCTACCTACGAGAACCTGCCCGGATTGCAGCGCGACCTTCTGCAGGGACGAGCATGGAAGCGCGTCAGACCAACGCCGCACTTCCAGGCTAATATCTTCGACCGACTGAACGATTCGCGACTGTACAAGATGTTCAAATGGGCATTCCCCGCCAATCGCGAATCCTCCATACCCGTATGGCAAAGCAAATACTACTACATCGATGCCGACGGCAAGACTACAGCCGATCTTCTCTACGAGCCGCCGGCAGAGCTCGTGGGCAAGCCCAAGTTTAAGGTGGGAGACACGGCGGCCTACTTCATTCCGAAGTATTACGGAGCTAAGGATATCAAGGGAGCAATCATAAGCGTCGAAGCCGACAAGCAGATGCAAACCGACATAGCCAAGGCTACGTACACGCTCATCCCAGTAGATAACAACACCAACCACTTCTATCCATGCCTATGGAAATGGATAGACGTTGAGCGTCCGGATATGAACTACGAGCAGGGATCGCGCAACTTCATTCGCATGCGCTTCGCCGAAACGTATCTTATTGCCGCCGAAGCTTACGGAAGAAAGGGCGACTACGATAAGGCCGCCGAATACATCAACGTGGTTCGCAAGAGGGCTGCTTATAAGGAGGGGGAAATCAAACCCAAAGAGTGGACAACGGTTGACAATGGCGCACCGGCCAACCTCACCGCCTCAACCGAGCAGGAGATACTGGTGACGCCAGCCGACATAAGCGCCGACTTCATCGCCTTCATGCTCGACGAACGCTGCCGCGAGATGTTCGGCGAGATGAACCGCTGGGAGGATCTGGTGCGCACAGAGACGCTCTACGATCGCGTCCTCAAGTTCAATCCCGACGCTGCCGCCAACATCAAGCCCTATCACAAGCTGCGGCCCATTCCGCAGAACCATATCGACCGCCTCTCGCCCAAGCCCCCGGACAACGAGGCCCAGAACGAAGGCTACTATTAGGCTCTTTAGGTTTATATATTATATCACACCGAAGTCCGCTCCCCAACCAAGAGCGGGCTTCTCTCTCTATCATCCGCCAAAATCTCGAGACTCATCCATATTTCCTTATCTTGGCCCCAAAAAAACAATAATATGTCGACAGTGATATTAGGTATAGAGTCGTCGTGCGATGATACGTCGGCGGCGGTTGTGAGCGATGGGGTTTTGCTTTCGAATGTGATAGCGGGGCAGTCGGTGCATGAGGCTTATGGGGGGGTGGTGCCGGAGCTTGCTTCGCGGGCGCATCAGCAGAATATTGTTCCGGTGGTATCCGAAGCGATTCGCCGGGCGGGGATAGAGAGGGGCAATCTGAGCGCTGTTGCCTTCACGCGCGGGCCGGGACTGTTGGGATCGCTGTTGGTGGGAGTGTCGTTCGCAAAGGGGTTGGCGGCATCGCTAGAGATTCCTCTGATAGACGTGAACCATCTGCATGCTCATGTGCTGGCGCATTTTATTCGGACGGCGGAGGAGGTCGATAGGCCTCAGCCGCGATTCCCCTTCCTCTGCCTGTTAGTTTCGGGAGGCAATTCGCAGATCATCCGCGTCGACAGTCCGTTCGAGATGGAGATCATAGGGCGGACGATTGACGATGCGGCCGGCGAGGCCTTCGATAAGTGCGCGAAGGTGATGGGCCTCGGGTATCCGGGAGGCCCTGTCGTTAATCGCCTGGCGGCGGAGGGAAATCCGTCGGCCTTCTCCTTTGCCAAGCCTAATGTTGCTGCTTACGATTATAGCTTTAGCGGACTGAAAACATCCTTCCTGTATACTCTTCGCGATCGCCTTGCATTGGAGCCCGACTTTGTGGAGCGGCATAAGGCCGACCTCTGCGCATCCCTCCAAGCATGCATCGTCGAGGTACTGATGCGAAAGCTCCGCAAGGCTGCAAAGGATTTGCGGATAGCCGAGGTAGCTCTTGCCGGAGGAGTATCGGCCAACAGCGCCCTTCGCGAATCACTGCGCGCTCATGCCCAACAGTTCGGCTGGACGATACACATCCCGCCCATTCAATTCACCACCGACAATGCCGCCATGGTTGCCATAACGGGCCATTACAAGTATCTGCGCGGAGACTTCTGCAGTATGGATGTGCAGCCGTACGCGAGGGTGTAGCCGGCGCCTAATCCTTACTCTCTTCCTTAAGCAGTTTGCCGTCGACGTCGTAGGTGAGCCAGGCACCCGATTGTCGTCCCTGCGAGTATTGTCCCTTCATTTTCGTCTTGCCGCCTTTTTCCCATATCTGGAGATATTCGCCGTCCTTTTGCTGGCGATCGTTGTAATGGGTTAGCTCGAAATAGTTGCCGGAGGAAGCGCTTGTGACGTACATTTTGACGCTTAGCAGCGCTCCGCGGTCGTTGTAGACCTCCTCTTTGGGGGGAACCTTGCCGCTGTCATCGCCGTATATCCAGAGGCCAACCTTTTTGTCGTTGTCGTAAACGCCTTTGGATTTCATCTGCCCGCCATCTTCGAAGGTTTCGAGGTAGTCGCCATGCTTTTTGCCGGCTTCGTTGTAGGTGCAGTATTCAAAGTATCGTCCGTAGATGTTGCTCGACATGCGGCGCATTTGCCGTCCGAGCAGCTTGCCGTCAACGTAGTTCTGTTCTTTGGTGAGGCGTCCGTCTTCAAAGTCATACTCTTTTTCGGCGCCGTGCTTTCGGCCTTCGTTGTTGAAGTTAACTTCTCGGCTCACCTTGCCGTCGGTGAAGTATTCAATGCGTCGAATGACGGTGTTGTCGAGGTATTCTTCGGTAGGCTTGGCATGAGTTCCGTCGCGCTTGAAGTATTCCCAGACGCCTTGCCGTTTGCCTTCGGTATATGCTCCCTTCACTTTTGGATTGCCGTTGGCGAA
Organism: Tannerellaceae bacterium; assembly: GCA_031279915.1. GTDB lineage: Bacteria > Bacteroidota > Bacteroidia > Bacteroidales > Tannerellaceae > DFXE01. The sequence continues at coordinate 1,978 of JAITHO010000151.1, read as the reverse complement.
GGTTTCGGAGTATTCGCCGTCGTACTGTCCGTTGAGATATGAGGCTCTCATGGTGTATTCGTCGGATTGTTTGCGGTTGATGATCTGGAACGCCTTTCCGTCGGCCTTTCCGTTTTTGTAGAAGCGCTCCTCGGTGATATTGCCGTCGGGGTCGAATCGGCGTTCGTATCCGTCGGCTGTTCCGTTGCGCATGCTGCGTTCGTACTCCTTCTTGCCGTTGCGGTCGTACATGTAGTTAATGCCGTCTACTTTTCCCTTGACCATGGTGGCCGTCGCCTTAATGGTTTCGCCATCGGGGTGATATTCGATGACCTCTCCGTCGGCTAGTCCTTCGGAATAGTTCATGCGCTTTTGCAGCAAGTTGTTTTTGTAGTATTCCCACTTGCCCGTTGCGTATCCTTTGTTGAATTGTGCGTCGATGTATTCGGTGGTATATCCGGTTATGATGCGCATCTTGCCGTTGAGAGCCTTGTCTTTGTCGTTGGTGGCATATAGTCGACCGTCGCCAAGGTTAATCATTTTGATGTCGTGAATCTGTACGGGTTGCTGTGCGAAAGCCACCAGCGTATTAGCGATCAGCGCCGCAATAATCAGAAAGTTTTTCATGGTGATATATTTTAAAATTATGAATTGATGATGAGGCAAACATAAGCCTTTTGCGGGGCAATTCCAATCTTAGTTAAGTTTTGATGCGCCGCTGCTTCTTTGGAAATGTGCGGGAATGACTTTTTTGCATGCCTGGGTATAAAACACGTAGAGACGCGATGCATCACGTCTCTACTATCATCAAGGCCTAATTTCTTCGAATCACTCCCCAGCTGCCGGCGGGTTGAGATCCTCGGGGTTGATGGGAGGGATCGTGATGTTCGGTTGCTGCGGAGGGGTGTCCGGAGCCGGAGGGTTGGTCGTATCCGGTTGCTGCGGCGGGGTCTCGGGAGCTGGAGGGTTGGTCGTGTCGGGGGCTTGGGTTCCGTCGTCCTTCTTGTCGTCGTCTTTGGCTTTGTGATGTCCACGGCGGGCGAGGTTTGTTTCGGCTTGATATATGGCGGCGATGATGTGCTCTTTTACTTCGAGAAGTTTGGTGCGAAGGGCGGGGTCTTTAGCGCCGAGTTCGTTGGTAGTCCATGCGGCGTTGATGTTTTCGACGAGAATTTCGAATGTGTTGTCAACTTCGATGCGTATTTCGGAGATTTTACCAGTTTGTGCTATGTGGGTCTTGTCGAACGAGCGTTCGTGGTAAATAGTTTTGAAGGCATTATTGGCTGCCTTGGCCTTGCCGAGCAGTGCGGTAAGTCCGAGACTTTGGATTAAGGCGCTCCATTCGGGTTTTTCGGCATCTTCAAAGAAGTTGGTCAGCAATCCGCTGGCGTCTGTATAGACAGCTTCCGGTATGTTCTTATAGTTTTTGTGCAGAAATTCGAGCTTTGCGGCAGCCTGTTCCAATGCTGGGTCGTCGAAGTATTGTTGGATGGCAACGCTGTTCCAGAAATAAACATAGAGCGAGATGCGCTTTGAGTGCAAATTTTTGACGTCTTGTGTCAGTATTGAAGCCTGGCTTTGTTTGTAAAGGTCGTCTTCCTTCTGATAGATGGTTTGGAGAGCGTTAAAAATTCCGCTGACCGTTGGCAGGGTGGGCATTAAAGCTGCAAGTGGAGCGATGATGTTGCTTTCGTAGAAATCAGCATGTTCTGCAATGTGGAGCTTCTTGAGAATCGTTTTGAAAGCTATTGAAATAAGTCGTGTCATGAATATGTTTTTTTTACGTGATTAATATTTCCGCAAATATAATAAAAAACAAATGTCAACTCCAAATCGCAACGGCCCGCCGGAAATCCGAGAGCAAAAACCACATATCGCAATATCGCGACGGAAATCTGAGAGCAAAAACTATATATCGCAATATCACGACGGAAATCCGAGAGCAAAAATTATATATCGCAATATCGCGACGGAAATCCGAGAGCAAAAACAACATATC
>JAITHO010000120.1 GCA_031279915.1 Tannerellaceae bacterium | reverse complement strand
CTTTGTTTTTGCCTCGATCTCCGAAAAACGAGCTTTTCCCAGCTTTGCTTTTTCCTCGATCTCCGAAAAACGGCCTTTCCCAGCTTTGTTTTTGCTTCGATGGGGGGCGGGCTTAGTTTTCTCCGCGTAGGGCCGGCAGGCTGATTTTGTATTTGACGGAGAGGACTCGTATTGCGGATATGGATATGGCGGTGATTACTTGTGCTATTACTGGGGGTATGGGTATGGCGGTGCATGCCCAGTAGATTAATCCTCCGACGAGGCAGGCGATGGCGTATATTTCTTTGCGAAAGATGAGTGGCACTTCGTTGATGAGTATATCGCGCATGATGCCTCCGAATGATCCTGTTATTGTTCCCATTGCGATTGCGACCCAGATGGGGAAGCCGTAGTCGAGCGTTTTAACGATGCCGACTACGACGAATAGTCCGAGCCCTATTGCATCGAAGATGAAGAAGGTGTTGTTTAGGCGTATGACGTATCTGCGCAGTATGATGACGAATATTAGGGCCAGGCCTGATACGATGAGGTATGAGGGTTGTTCCATCCAGAATGGTGTGGCGCCGAGGAGTATGTCGCGTATGGTTCCGCCTCCTACGGCTGTTACGATGCCTACGACGTATGCTCCGAACCAGTCGAATCGTTTGGCTGATGCGAGGCGTATTCCGCTAATGGCGAAGGCGAAGGTTCCGAGATAGTCGAGCCAGGTTGTGAAGCTTATCATTGCTGTGAGATCGGTGGCGATGGCGGAGTTGGCGGAGCGGGCGTTGTGGGTATCCATACGGTCATTTTCGATTGACCGCGGTTGTCCCATAGCGCATAAGGTATGGCGCTGAAGGGGATGCCGGCTGGAGTGCCTGCCTTGGGATGGATAATCTGTGCTTGGCCGGTGATGATGCCGCATCCGTTGAGGAGGTTTGGATTGTACTGGAAGGTCATGGGCGCATCGGCGGGGATGTATTTGTTGAATACTTCATTGTCTGGCTGGTCGATTGCTTCGAGGCAGTATACGATGGGGCCGCGCTGTATGGCAAGCTGTCCGCGATCGGCTTCAACATTGGGATGTGCTTGTATGCGACGGATGTCCATCGGGAGCTCGAGTTCGATGCTGTCGTTCTTGCTCCATTGCCGTGTGATGGGGAGGTATCCGTTGATTAATTGCGCAACGGGCTGTTCTTGGCCGTTGATCTTGACGGTGATTTTAGACGGCTCTGGGTTGTTGCTTTGGGTGAAGGTATAGAGGTCGCTTCCGGCTTGTGGAGTGTTGGTTGCCCATCCTGGGATTCGCAGCATGAGGGTGATGGCTTGGCGCGAGTGGGTTTGTATGCCGATGCTTATTTTGCCGTCCCAGGGATAGTTGGTTTGCTGGCTTACGTGAAGGTCTTTGCCGTTGAGTGCTGTATGTGCATCGCTGCTGGCGTATAGGTTAACGTAGAGCGCGTTGTTCTTCACGGCATAGATGTATCCTGGGATTGATGCCATGAATCGGGTTACGTTGCCCGGACAGCATGCGCATCCAAACCATGCTTGCCGTGTGATATTGCCGTTGGATGCAAGTGGGTTGTCGTAGAAGAAGAGGTCTCCGCTAAGCGATACTCCTGCAATGAGTGCGTTGTATAGGGTTCGCTCCAGGAGGTCAACGTACCTGGCGTCGGCGGTTGCGAGGAAAAGTCGGTGGTTCCAGTAAACGTTCGCTATGGATGCGCATGTTTCGCAGTATGCGGTATGGTTGGGGAGTTCGTACGGCTTTCCGAAGCCTTCGTTTTGTCCTTGCGATCCTATTCCTCCGGTGACGTAGAGTTTTTGGTTTGCCATATTGTTCCAGAGTGCGATGGCAGCCTCGAGGTATGCAGAGTCGCTCTCCTGCATAGCCATGTCGACCACTCCGGAGAATAAGTATCCGGCTCTGACGGCATGTCCGAGAATTTCATCTTGCTGGAGTATAGGCTTGTGATCTTGGCTGTATTCATTGAGCTTATGTCCGTCTGTCCCGCGTCCTGTTTCTTCAATGAAGTACCTTGCCTGGCGGAGGTACAGCTGGTTGCCGGTTACGTTGTATAGCTTGGCGAGAGCCATTTCGATGATGGGATGCCCTGAGGGTACATGCTTTTGATCCTCCTCTGGCCCGAAAACTTTGCAAACGAGATCGGCATTGCGTATTGCGACGTCGAGCAGCGTTCGTTTGCCGGTGGCTTGATAGTGTGCCACGGCAGCTTCGTATAGATGTCCGCTGTTGTATAGTTCGTGGCTATTGATTTTCTCCCATCTGCTGTCGCCCCACCATCTTTTGAGGCGTTCGCTGCGGTTGGTTACGCATGTTGTGAGGTATCCGTCGGGTTCTTGTGCAGCAGCTATGATTGCGATTATGCTGTCGAGATACGCATCGAGCTTCGGATCCCATTTGACGGCAAGCGTGTACGAAGCTCCTTCGATTATCTTGTACGGATCAGTATCGTCAAAAGGAAAGTCGCCTAGCTGTTCGCCAGTTGCTGTTCCGGCAGCGAGGGCGAAGTTGTGGAATCGTCCGTTGATCTCGCACTGATGAAATGCGGATGGGATGGATACGCTGCGATTGGTTTCGATGCGTGGCGCCCAGAAGTTGTCGGCAAGCTGTACTTGAGTAAAAGGAACAGCTTGCGCGTGCGGTTGCTGCTTGCTGTCGTTTCCGTTGCAAGCAATGAGGGCCGCGAGGAATAGCGGTAGGAAGTGCGTTGTTTTCATCTGCTAATGATATTTAATTGTGGTGAGTTTTATTGCTGCTGTGTTTGGATTCGTTCGCAGTTGGCAAAGTTAGATTCTATGAGCAAGTTCATTGCATCAACAAGCTTGGCATACTGATGCCGGTATCCGCATCTGATGAGTTCGGCCAGAGGATATTTGTCGATGATGTTCGCCAGGAGCTCCGATAGTGTTGGCGGCTGCGGCAGGCTGCGGTATTCGTCGTATGTGTAGCGAAGGAAGGCCACATTCTGGTTGATGCCGCGGTTATCGAGTAAGTATCCGTTCCGAAGTGGAGTCGGTTTAGAGTATGGCCCGAGGTCAGTGGGATCAGGATAGGATACGATGGCAGTGCGTGCGTCGTTCATGATGACCGGCACATTCTCGTCATAGTTGCCTAAAGTTTTGTAGACGATAGCCGGCGGTCCGGCAGAGTTATATCTGTTATTCATGCTGGGCTGTGGAGCTAAGCTTGCTTGCTGACTTGTGCGACATGCAGGCAAGAGGAGGAGGAAGAGGAGGAAGAGAATGATTACGTCGAAGGTTTTCATATAGCCTACGTTTTATCTGTTAGCGAATAATGCAAATGATATTGTGGGGAATGCAGCAGCGATGCATACTTGGTCGACCTTATCAGCAGTAATATATTTCGTTTCCATACAAGCAATAATTATCTCAATAAAAATTTCAGTCCGCAAGATAGAGAGAAAAGATGAGGATGCAAATCATTGGCGGCAGCATTCATACGCGGCAGGCAATTGCAATCACGATCGTTATATTCGCAACCGTAGAGACGCCCGAAAAAAGAGACAAGGTATTGTTGTTTTTTTTTGCAATATTGCAATGTTGAATTTTTCATAAGTAATTTTTTAAATTTTTAATTGTTAATTTTCTATTTGGAAGGCCGTTGGATGCGATATCCGGCGGTCTTTTTTTTGTTGGGATGGATCAGAACAGATCGGAGGCGCTGAAGAGGAGGCGCGATCGCATGAACTCGGGGATGTTGAATGATTTGAGGGTGTGATGATAGAAGCGGGGATTGCGTTGCGGGAGGACGAAGGGCTTGGAGGCATTGCCGTTGGCGTCGATGTGGCAGAAGTATGGTTTGCCGTAGAGTCCGTCGTCGCGCTTGGAGGCGAAGACTATCCATCGGCTGTCGGACGACCATGAGTGCCAGGTATCGGAGTACGTGCTGTTGGCGAGTGAGATGTCGGGAGCGGCTCCGGTTTGGAGGTCGAGCATTCGCAGGTCGGTTTCTCGGTGCCAGATGGGGAAGGTGCCGTATGCCGAGGTGCAGTAGAGGAGGAATCGTCCGTCGGGCGATATGCGTGGGAAGGAGATGGAGAGGCTGTCGGCTCGGAGATCGAGGATGGTGTCGAGGCGGCTGCCGAGGGTTCCGGCGGCGGAGTCGAAGCTGATGGCGCAGAGCAGATATCGCATGGAGCGTATGCTATCGGGCAGGGGAAGAGCTTCGGCGGCGCAGAAGTATATCCGGCTACCGTCGGGCGAGAAGGTTGGGAAGGTAGGGAAGATTTGATGATCGGATGAGGCTCCGGCGATGGGCTGAGGGATGATCTTCGCTTCATCGAAGTCGACGATGGCGAGCTCTGAGGATTGGTCGTACACTTCGAGCATTGTTTGCGTTTGGGTGTGGAAGGCGGGAATGACGGCGTTGGCGCTGAAGATTCCGTATCGTCCGTCGGGATGCAGGCTTCCGTAAGTTGGGGTGAGGTTGGTTTTGGGCATGCGTAGGTCGAAGCGTCGTAGGCTGCCGTTGCGGTTGAGGATGGTTCCTCCTTTTGGGCCTCTGATGTGGAAGAATGAGAGTTGCGGGTTTTGGTTCGTTGGGATGTGGCAGTTCATGCACGCTCGGTCGGCGAGCTTATTGTCGGCAAAGATTCGCTCGCTGAAGCTTGTGATGTTTCGTTCGCATAGCCGGATGTGATTCCAAACTTCGTAGCCCGGCTCAATGAGGCGGTAGGTGATGAAGGGGTCGATCTTCTGCTCGGATATCTGCCATCGGAAGGCTTTGTAGCTAATCCATTCGCCATCGAAGCGGGCTTTGACTTCTACGCTTATGCTTCGCCCCTTTGCCTCGTAGAGCAGTTGCCGCCAGCGATCAACGGATATGCGAAACTGATCGCGCCCTTTGATCCGCACGCTTTTCTCTCCGTCTTGCAGCAAGACCTCGATGGCCGAAGGATTGTTTCTGACAAAGAAGTGCAGCGGGGCGATGTTGTATGGGACGGTGACGTCGGCGTAGTCGGGGTAGATGTCGGGATAAGCCTCAGACTGTTTGACGTCGGTCGGCTTGCTGCATGCAGCGAGGCAGGCGATGGCAGCTATGAGCAGGAATGTTGCAGAGGGTTTCATTTGAATGTGGCAAAGTGATAGTAAATCCAATAGCTTGCGGAGAATTGTTGTTGGAGCAGATGCAAGTTGCCGGCCGATTGCTCGTGCGTTCGGGTATAGTTGGCAAAGGCTCGCATGGTTTCGGGAGCGATGTTCAGCTCGCGCACTTGTTCGGCAGTGGCTCTGGTGGCGGCGAGATAAATCAGCAGAGCTTCGGCCCACACTCTGGGCGGTTGTTCGCCGGTGCGTATATAATATAATGTATAGGAGTTGAAGAAGGCGGGGATGTTTTTATTTAGGAGATGATAGGCCAAGAGGTAGTCGCGCGCTTCTCTGTTCTCCGGATTTCTGGCGAGAGATTCGAGGGATTCGACGGGCGGCCATGAGTTGCGGATAATATCTTCGTGGTGGATGCGCCTCCGAGCCTTGTCGATTTCGGGCTGACCGTTGACGGCGAGGGCTTGCTCTCTCAGCCGGCGAGCTTCGCTGCGATGGAAGAGCGTACAGTCGAGCATGCCTATAAACTTCATAGCCGCGGGTATATCTCCGGTGATGATGCTTATCTGGGCCAACCGCTTCAGAAGGCGCGCGCTCCTTTCTCGCGGAGAGAATATCATTCCGAGCATAGCCGCATGCTGAGCCATGATCATATCGCCCACGTGGAAGTATGCATCGCTCGCAAAATATATCGTCCACCATCCTGCCGACGGCGATACCTCGAGGAAGAGCCCCGAGGATGCCGGCTGATAGAACTCCATCAGCCTCTCGCCCATCGTTCCCTGCGCTGAGAGGGCGATGTTGACGTAGCTCGCAGCCACCGGATCTTGCATCCTCCTCCCCTCCTGCTGAACTGCATCCCATCGCCCCTTATCTGCCAGATCTCTTATCCGCAGCACATCCTCCACCTTATACGGAGCAAACTTGAAAGCTATAAGCCCGAAGGCCATCGCCACCAAACCCGACACCGCAGCCCGCACCGCCCGCGACCATTCAGCCCGCGCCCCAGGCAAATGCGACATCGCCGCCAAGGCCAACAGAGCAATCGGCGCCCAAGCCTGCCCCTGCGCAGTGTAGGGATAAGCAAAAGCCTGCGGCAGCGTGAGCAGATACCATTCCCAATCGTTAAGCTTATAACAAACCAATGCCGCCCACGACAGCCCGCCAACGGCGCGTACCAGATAGCCCCTACCCTTCCGAGCATCATAAGCCACAACTAACAGAGCGAACACAAAAGCCGCCGAGCCCGCAGCCACATAGAGCGCCGCCGAGCCCAGAACCTGCGCCGCAAGCAATCCGTCTCGACTATTCCTTATCATCGAATAACCGCAAAACACAGCCGCAGCCATCATCCATCCCGCCGGCATAGCAAGCGACCACCATACATTGCCCGCCGACAGCAGCTCCAAACAGGCCGGCAACAAGGCCAGCGCATCAGCCGTCTTGGCCGAGAAGAACCGCCGCAGCACACAGGCCGACAGCACATAGATGGCCGATACAAACAGAGCCATCACCCCCGCCCCAAGCCATCTGTCGAACAAAAACTGCGTGCAAAAATCGCCTGCCAGGCACGACAAACTGCCAGGAAGAGAAAAATACGCGAATATGTAATCGGAATCGTAGGTAAACATCGTTAGCTCCTCCTTAAACATCATGCCGAAGGGCATAAGGAATCCGCAATATATAAAGCCGAAGGAGGCGGCAACGATTGCGGTAATAATGTGTGGTTTATTTATTTTCATACGGGCAAATATAAATAAAAAAGCTCGGAGGCGGCCACCGAAGCGGACAGCCCTTGTTTCACCGGGCTCAGGAACGAAATCCGGGGGCTGGATACACGTGTATCCGGCCTCAGAAAAAAATTCTGGGAGCGGATACACGTGTATCCGGCGCCGGAAAAAAATTCTGGGAGCGGATATTCGTGTATCCGGCGCCGGAAAAAAAATCTGGGAGCGGATATTCGTGTATCCGGCGCCGGAAAAAAAAATCTGGGAGCGGATACACGTGTATCCGGCGCCGGAAAAAAAATCTGAGAGCGGATACACGTGTATTCAGGGCAAAAAGTAGACGAAGGCTCGAATAAATGGTTGTATTGTTAATCGCAATCTGCAAATCATGTAATAGAGCTTCAAATAATTTGATTTTCCAAGGCTTGCTCAGAGCATGTTTTGAAGTTTGGCTAAAAGATTTATCTTTGCTTTTGTCCTGCCACTTATTCCGCAGGCCTCATTAGGGTGTTATCTATTAAAATTTTACTTACCATGATTAATAATCAACAAATGAAGAAGACAATCAGGAATTTCTTAACGGCGGCCGGAGCCATTGCAGCCATTGCCTTAGCCTGCATGCCCGCCGCGGCTCAAAACAAGCTTACTATTAATGCCGATCAGGGCAAGGATGTAATCAGCAAACATATTTACGGGCACTTTTCCGAGCATCTGGGTCATTGCATCTATGGCGGATACTGGGTTGGCGAAGATTCTCCCATCCCGAATACGCGCGGAATCCGTAACGATGTTGTGAAGGCTTTGAAGGATATAAGCATCCCGAATCTGCGCTGGCCGGGCGGATGCTTTGCCGACGAATATCACTGGATGGACGGAATCGGCCCGCGCGACAAGCGGCCTAAGATGGTGAACACGCATTGGGGAGGCGTCACCGAAGATAATAGCTTCGGCACCCACGAGTTCCTCGACCTCTGCGAACAGCTCGGCTGCGAACCATACATCTGCGGCAACGTGGGAAGCGGAAGCGTGGAAGAAATGTCGAAATGGGTGGAGTACATAACCTTCGACGGCGAGAGCCCGATGTCGAAACTGCGCCGCGAAAATGGCCGCGACAAACCCTGGAAGGTGCGCTTCTGGGGCGTAGGCAACGAAAACTGGGGATGCGGAGGCAACATGACCGCCGAGTTCTACACCGACCAGTACAAACGATACGCCACCTACTGCCGCAACTATGGCGACAATCGCCTCTACAAAATAGCCGGCGGACCTAACGAAGGCGATTACCACTGGATGGAAACTCTCATGAAGAACGCCGCCCGGCAGATGCAAGGCGTTTCGCTACACTACTACACGGTTCCGAAAAACTGGGGCGACAAAGGATCGGCAACCGTATTCGACGAAGCCGAATATTTCGAAACCATCAGCAAAACCCTGCGCATGGAGGAACTCGTAAGCCGACATTCAAGCATCATGGATCAGTACGATCCGATGAAAAGAGTTGGACTCATTCCCGACGAGTGGGGCGCCTGGTACAACGTTGAGCCAGGAACCAATCCGGGATTCCTCTTCCAGCAAAATACCATGAGAGACGCCATCGTGGCCGGCATTAACCTGAACATCTTCAACGCTCACTGCGACCGGGTAAAGATGACCAACATCGCCCAAACCGTCAACGTTCTGCAAGCCGTCATCCTCACCGACAAGGAAAAGATGACGCTCACGCCAACCTACTGGGTTTACTGGCTCTACAAAGTGCATCACGACGCCACCCTTCTGCCTGTACAATTCTCCTGCAACAAGTACGAAGTGGGCGGACGGAAGATCGACGCCGTCAGCATCTCGGCCTCCAAAGACGCTTCCGGCAAAGTTCACATCACGCTCGTCAACCTCGATCCCAACAAGGAGCAGCTTGTTGACGGCGAGCTTCGCGGCATGGCCGGCAAAAACATTTCGGGCAAAATCCTCACATCGCCCAAGCTGAACGACTATAATTCGTTCGAGCGTCCGAATACCGTTGGCGTCAAAGATTTCAGCGGCGCCAAACTGAGCAGCGGCAAGCTTACAATCACCTTGCCTCCGAAATCAGTGGTGATGGTGGAAATAGGAGGATAATTTTTTGGGGTTATTTTTTAGAAGAAAGGCCGTCGGAGAAATACACGACGGCCTTTTTGTTTTTACGACTGTTTGATGGGAGAGCCCTCTCAGCGTCGACGGTACAGGTCGATGCTTTTGTATCCTTCGGAGAGGGCTTGTGCCATTTCTCCGAGTCGTTTGATGCGCGTTTCTTCGGAGCGAACGCTGTAAACAAACCGTGCCCAGTCGCGCTGATAGCCTGGAGTGAGGGCGTCGTAGAGGGATAGGACTTCAGGGTCGGCCTCGTTCCAGAGGTTTCGCAGGTCGGCAACGCGGTCGACGTAGTCGGCGATGCACTGGCTCGGAGCGGAGCTTTTCTTAGCGGGCGATGCGATATGCTTGAGGCCGATGCAAGTGAAAGTTTCGTCGAAGGCCACCATTTTGTTGAACTTGATTCGGCTGTTCAGAGCAAAGCCTTCGGCGTCGATGCATGCCGGCTCGAAGAAGTCGTCGCGTCCGATGTAGCAGTCGTAGCGCTTGTTGCCTTTCTTCGGGTAAGCGATGTAGAGGTATCCGTCGGGACGGAGGAGGCTGTCGGCGATGATCTGTCGAAGCAGATCGCTGAACTCCTCGAGGCTGAAGATGAAGGCGAAGATCAGATCGTAGGCCGGTTTCTCGATGCGGCTGTCGAAGGGCATAGCCTCGAAAGCGTTTACATATACCGGAACGTTGAGGCAGAGTTTGTCGTTGTAGCTGTATAGTTTCAGCTTGCTGATGATAGGGTGTTGTGTCATGGCTGCAAATTATATTGATAGGTTTTTATAATCTGGGAGGGATGTCGGCGATGATCTTTTCCCAAAATCCAACGTCTATCCATTGGTTCATTTTGTATCCAACTTCCGGAAACAGTCCAACTCTTACGAAGCCGAACTTTTCATGCAGAGCGACGCTTGCAGGATTGGGGAGCGAGATGCATGCAATCAATGCTCGGATGGAGCTCGCTTCGGTTTCCCTGAGTAGCTGATCCATCAGCAGGCTGCCGATTCCGCGTCCTTCGCTTCCGTGCCTGAGATAAATGGCCAGCTCGGCGGCGTATCTGTAAGAGATTCGTTCTCGCCAAGTCGAGAGATATGCATAGCCTTCAACTATGCCGCCTTGCTCAAAGATTATGTATGGGAACTTGGAAGTGATCTTCAGTATCCGACTTTCCATTTCTTGTGGAGTTATGGGCAGCTCTTCGAAACTGACTATTGTGTTTTCTATATAATAGTTATAAATATCCGCAATCGCCGGAGCGTCATCCCTCCTTACATCTCTGATTATTCCAGTATTCTTATGCATTCAAGATAGATTGATGGATTAATGGATTAATTACCGCTTGTCATTCGCTTGATGATGCTGTATGCATTGATGATGCCGAGCTCTCCGGCTTTGCTGAGGTCGGCGATACCTCGGTTGGCATCGCCTTGCGAGAGTCGTGCGAGTCCGCGATTGAAGTAAGCTTCGGCAAAGTCGGGGTCTCGCAGAATGGCTTCGTTGTAGTTGAGGATTCCGGCTCGGAAGTCGCGCATGGCGCAGAGCAGGTTCCCGCGATTGAAGTAAGCGTAGATGAATCCCGGATTGAGAGCGATGGCCCGGTCGTAGTCGCGCATTATCATTTCGTGCTCGTAGGTTCGATGCGAATCGGCGGAAAGCGCTCCCCCTTGGCTTTGCGCGTTAGTTGCCTGCTTCGAGAGATTGAGGTTAAGGGTCATGGCATTGCTCTCGGCGGCTATGGCAGTTGTCGATTGCGAGAACTCGTACTCCAGCTGCTTGTATCTGAGCACGGCTCGGTTGAAGTATGCCATGGCGAAGCTCGAATCTCGTTCGATGGCCATATTATAATCGCGGATGGCCTCGGCAAAGTCTTGCACGAGCATAAAGTCGATGGCTCGCCCGAAGTAGAGGTTAGCATTTCGCGGATCTTTTTCGATAGCCGCGGCATATTCGTCGATAGATGCGAAGTGCGCGGCCACCTGATCTTCGGTTAGCGCCGCTTCTTCGTTGGTCAAGATGAGTTTGTGCGACAGCAATCTTCGCGCATTGTAGTCTTCAACCATCTTGTCGTTGTAATGGATTTTCTTCACCGCATTAGGCTTCTCATAAAAGGTCAATACGAATTGCGATTCGAGGTCAACGCGAACGTTCCGGTCCTGCACCCGTCCGCGAACGTCGCTTTGGTACTGGCTCCGCCGTTCTTCATCTTTGTCATAAACCACGAGGCGGTTAAACTTATTGATGTTTAGGTCAGATTCCTCACGGGTATTTTTGTCGGCAATAGTATCCGACGAATCCCTTGGCTCCGCATTCTGTTGTCGTTCTTTAGTCATGCGTTCCTCGATTTGGTAGGCAGTCCAGGCGTCTCGGTCGGCTCCGGCATTGTCTCTCATTTTGCGTTTTGCTTCAGCTCTGCTGTAATATCCGGGGATGAAGTTGGGATATTGGTTGATTACGACAGAGAAATCCTGCACGGCTCCGGCGTAGTCTCCCGTTTCCTGTCGTAGCAAGGCACGATTGTAGTAGGCCATATAATTTTGAGGATCAATCTCAATGAGTACGTCAAAATCTTCGAGGGCTCGGTTGTTATCTCCCACCTGAAACCGCAGCAGTCCGCGATTGAAGCGTGCGATACGGTTGCGGCTGTCGAAGCTGATCACCTGATCATAATCCGCCATCGCTCCCCTCAAATCATTCATGTGATACCGAACCAGTCCGCGATTTATGTAATAACCATTCTCGCGAGTGTTTAAGCGTATGGCCTCGTTCAGGTCGGCCAGAGCGCCTTTCATGTTACTCATTTGATAGTAAACGATGGCCCGATTGCCGTATGCCGGCGCGTAATACGGATCGAGTTCAATGGCCTTATCATAGTTCTGCAAAGCGAGCAAAGTATCCTCCTTTTCCATATACATTGCCCCCCGCGTGATGTAGCTCATGGCATATTTGGGATGTGCCTCAATAAGTTCGTCGAACACCTTTTCGGCTCCCTCATAATCTTTTTTCTGGATGAAAGCCACAGCCTGATTGACCAGCATCTGCCTGTCCTCGCGTCTAAGCTCCAATCCATTCCGGTAATCCTCAATTGCTCCATCATAATTATCCATACTTTGCCGCGCAATGCCTCTTGCAAAATATACCTGAGGCAGAAAGGGATTTCGAGCAATGCAAAGCGAGCAATCCTCCTCCGCTCCCTTATAATCATCAAGATTAATCTTCGCAACCGCGCGATAATAATAAGGTTCGGCAAGCCAAGGTTTGGCCTTGATCACCTGGTTGAAATATTGTATCGACAACACATAATCCTCAAAATATAACGCATTACGTCCGATTGACAGAACCCTGTCGGTATTGAGCTGCCCCACGAGAACCGTCAGGCAAGATACTTGCAGAATAAAAACCAATATCACTCTCTTCATATTTATCTCATCATTGATCCGTTAAAACATCAAACAAATGTATCGAAAAATCATTATGAATTTGGAACATTAAACAAAGAGTCAGGGCCGACAAAAGCATTTTGACAACGCAGAATCCTTGAAATTTCCAGCCGCAAGCATTTTGACAATGCAGAATCCTTGAAATTTTCCGCCGCAAGGATTCTTGGAGCACAGAATGCTTGAAATTTTCAGCCGCAAGGATTCTTGGCGCACAGAATGCTTGAAATTTCCGGCTGCAAGGATTCTTGGTGCACAGAATGCATGAAAGTTTCGGCCGCAAGGAGTCTTG